>CAYNBZ010000014.1:0-45504 GCA_964395975.1 uncultured Muribaculaceae bacterium
AAGGCGAACAGCCTTATTCTGAAAAGTTTGTAGCGAAAATTTCCGGATAAAATTTGTTTAGCGAAAATCTGAATCTCTTGTTAAGAGATATAGTTGATGTTGCAAAGATACGCAAAATATTGTAAAATCCACGCTTTGACCTCAATTTTAACAGGGTATGAAAGACATTTTAAACGAAAATGTTTAGCAAATTCGTCTAGACACTCTAATAACATACTGATTCCCAGCAACAAATCCCTTGAACATATCTCTTAACAAGAGATGTATATTCTTAAGAAGAATTGCTAAACGGATTTAGATGGATTCGAAGCTTTTTAATAATGGAACCGGCAGCATCCTTTTCGGCAAGCTGAAAGGCATTGCACCGGAAATGGCCACATTCGACACGCTACGACAAAAGAAGTAAGATTATAACATATAGTATTAACAATTTAAATTCTAAAAATGGGAAAAGAAAAGTATGAGTCTCCCTTCACAAAGAAGACCCGTGTGAACTTGGAGAGCGGCATCTGCGCCTCTTCCAGAGACGTAGTCACTGAGGATGAGAATACCACCGTCGATATTAACAGACAAGAAAAAGGTGGTAGCTTTGAGATTAGTTCATGGGACGATTAATTAACTAAAAAACAGAATCAAGATGAAAAAGTATTTAAGTGTCCTGTGTGCAGGACTGGTAGTCGCCGGAGCTCTCAGCGGATGCTCTGACGATGAGTTTGGCAACGATAACAACACTGCTTCCGCTGGGGAAACCGTGAACTTCACGCTGAGTAGTGGTGTATCTACGCGTACCGTCTATGACGATACAGACCCGTACCAGATCAACTGGACGGACGGGGACGTGATACGCATCTACTGCTATGAGGCATACGATGTAAAGAATGCGGACTATACCGTACTCAAGGATGAAACGACCGAGAATAAAGGTACGCTCCAGAACAACGAAAACGGCCTGGTATGGGGAAGCGGCATGCACAACTTCTATGCGGTTTATCCTGCGGATGACAGCAAGGTAAGCGTGTCATCAAGCGGAATAGCCACATTCCAGCTTAACCAAAATCAGACATGTACATTCTATGACAAAGCGACGGACGGGAACTACATGGGCGACCCTGATATGACAAATGCCTACATGGTGGCTAACACTTCTACTGATCCAGTAGATGAAGTATCTTTGACATTCAAGCCAATCATGACCACGCTCCAGATTACGCTCCAAGGTCGTGAGAGCAGTTCCGCAAATGAGGACTATGTTGCGGTGACAGGACTTTCAATCGTCTACAATGCTTCTTCCGCCGAGTTCAATTACGACATCGAGAACGGTAAGATGGAAGAAGAGGGGACGACAGGCCATACGCAGACCGTGTTTGTAGGAGTAAAGCATGGCGATAACAACTACATTGACCTGCAGGCCGGTGAGTCTATGACGTTCACCGTATTCCTGCCTCCTATTGACATTGATTCGGAAAATCCGATAACTATCCGTCCGAATGTTGCCGGCAGTTCAGAACTGACTGTCACCGTCAGCGGGACTTCGGGAAGCGAGACTGACGCAAACTTTACTGCCAGTTCAAAGGGTAGCCTGATCCTGCCTGAGTGGCCGAATACAGAAGTTACCGGCAACAACTGGATTACTGCGTTGGATGATGACATCTACGTGCAGCAGTTGAGCATACCCGGTACGCACGATGCGGCGGCATACAGCACGACATTATTGAATGCCGGGCGCACACAAGGCCTCACATTGGAAGAACAGTGGAACACGGGTATCAGGGCTTTCGACTTGCGTGCGGCGTGGAGTTCTGATAAAAGACAATTTTGGCTTTACCACAGCGTGACCGCTACAGACATTTCTTTGACCGACGCTTTAGACTTGTTTAAAGAAAAACTTGAAGCGAATCCGGGCGAGTTTGTTTTCGTGCAACTGAGGCATGAAAGTGACGGTGCAATTGTTGATGCTATTGCAGGAAAAACCACGAGTAATTGGAGTTCTCAATTAAACAGCACATTGAGTGGGTATGACAACATAATAGTGGAATGGAGACCGGATCTTACGATTGGCGAATGCCGCGGCAAGATGATAGTATTGACCCGTGACGAGTATAACAACCGCCAGAAAGTCGGACTGGTGTCAGGCTGGCCAGAAAATACTTCCGGAACTGCTACAATTACGAATGGATCCTATTCCACAGATTATCTTGTGCAAGACCTTTATAAGTATAGCTCAGGTAATAGTTCCTCTAAAATCAGTGCTTTTACAACGCTAATGAATATGACCATACTATTCTCAGATGCGACTTCTTCTTATTTTACCAATAAGAATTGGGCACTGAACCATGTATCCGGCTATCAAGGCCTTACTGGTACAACATATGGATATATAAGTAATGCACAAAATGTGGCCTTGACAATCACGAATGCTATCGCGAATCTTTCGAGTCCCGGGCCATTGGGCATCATATTCATGGACTTTGCCGGAATGAGACGAATAAGTGGTTGGGGAAATTTGGGCACATTTACTGTAAATTGTGACCTGCTGACGCAAACCATCATCGACAACAATTACAGGTACACCATGCAAAGAAAACAAAGTGAATGACAGGCTCCGCCTTAAGACAACATTAAAATAACAAATCATGCATACGATTAAAAAAAGAGTGATTATGGCAGCAGCTTGCCTTGCGGTTGCCGGTTCGACTTTCGCACAAGCCGAACCAAACGCCGATGTCACGGAAACCGTGGAATACAGCTCGGACAAATACAAAGTGGAGACCAACCGCTTCTGGGACAACTGGTTTATCAGCGCAGGTGCCGGCGCGCAGGTTTATTTCGGCGACCATGACAAGCAGGCGTCGTTCGGCGACCGCATCGCCCCTGCACTCGACATCTCGGTGGGCAAGTGGTTCACCCCGGGCATCGGCGTTCGCGTGATGTACAGCGGCTTGAAGATCAAGGGCGCCACACAGACCGGCGTACACAGCACCGGCGATGAAGTGCCGGGCAAGGGCGGCAACGGCTATTGGCTTGAGAAGCAGAAGTTCGGTTACTACAACTTCCATGTCGATGCCATGTTCAACCTGACGAATCTTATAGGTGGTTATAAGGAGAAGCGTGTCTACAACATCAGTGCCTACGGCGGTGTCGGCGTAATGCACACATCCGACACCCCGAAGGAAACCGACATCTCGGCACACTTCGGCTTGTTGAACTCGTTCCGCCTCTGTTCGGCACTTGACCTGAACCTCGACCTGCGCGGTACCTTCGTAGATGACGGATTCGACGGTGAGACAGGCGGCCGCTTCGGCGAGGGAATGTTTACCGCCACCATCGGATTGACCTACAAGTTCAATCAGCGCGGCTGGGACCGCAGCAAGACGGTCACCCGAACGGTTTACAACACCGAAGAGCTCAACGCCCTTCGCGACCGCCTCAACCGCATGGGCGAGGAGAACGCCCGCTTGCAGGAAGCCTTGGCACATAAGCAAGAGCCGAAGACCGTAGTTAAGACGAAAGCGTCGTCCAACTTCGTAACCTTTACAATCGGCAAGAGCGAGTTGTCGAACGAGGCACGTGTGAACCTCGGCATGTTTGCCGAAGTTGTAAAGGCCGGCGACCCGGACGCAGTTTACACCATCACCGGTTATGCCGATGCGGGCACAGGCAGCAAGAAGCTTAACGAGCGTCTGAGCAAGGAACGTGCCGAAGCCGTTTATGACTGCCTTGTCAACGAATTCGGTGTTGACGGGTCACAGTTGAAGATCGACTACAAGGGCGGCGTGGACAACATGTTCTATGATGATCCTCGCATGAGCCGTGCAGTCATCACAACAAACAAGTAGTCTTTTCTTTTTCATTATTTTTCCATCCTATCCCCTTTCCTTGCCGATGAGGCGAGGAAAGGGGATGTTTTTTATCAGGCTTTTCCAACGGTCTGATTTTGCCATACCGCTCTAAAGCCATGCAGCAATGGCGTTAAACTGTACTAAAAACAAAAAATGTTGAGAAAAAAGTCGTTTTTTTTTCTGAATTGATGTACTTTTACACAGAATTTACCAATTTCGGATAACTTTATACATGTTGTTCGGAGTTTGACACTCGAAGTATCATTAATAATAAACTTTAGTAATAAACAAACCTTTAAAATGGAAAAAGTACAAACCAATTCAAGGCCGAATTATGCCTTGCCAATAGCCATAATGTTTGCGCTATTCTTCATGATTGCATTCGTAACCGGTTATCAGAATCCGTTGGGTAGTGTGATAGAAGCCAAGTCGGGCAATAATGCCATAATGTCGCAATTGCCGACGCTTGCCAATTTCTTGGCCTACTTGTGTATGGGGTTGCCGGCAGGCATGATATTGCAGAAAAAGGGTTACCGCATATCATCGATGCTTGCAGTGACTGTGGGTTTTGTGGGTGTGCTTATTTCTTATCTTTCGGGATACATCACCGCCAACACGTCAGCGGTTATTATCTATGTGATAGGTGCATTTATTTCGGGATTTGCGATGTGTATGCTTAATACCATTGTCAACCCCATGCTTAACAGCCTTGGCCGAGATGACAAGCAGGGCAACCAATTGGTGCAATTTGGCGGCACTTGCAACTCATTGGGAGCAACATTGGCTCCGACCGTGGTGGGCTTGTTGATGGGACAAACGGCTTCGGAAATCGCTGATGCCAATCCGGTGTTCTATCTTGCAATGGGTATATTTGCATTGGCATTTATCGTGCTTTACTTCTCCAAGCTGCCTGAATCTCCGACACTTGGACAAAAACAAGAGAAAATTGCAATTTCGGGCGCATTCAAATATCGTAACTTCACATTGGGAGTTATTGCGATATTCATGTATATGGGTATAGAAGTAGGTGTTTCCAACTTTACACTCCAATATCTGACAAAGGGCGTTGAAGCACACGGCCTTGGCGTGCAAATGTCGGTGGCAGGTGCCATTGTCGGTGTTTATTGGTTGCTTATGCTTGTAGGTCGATTGATTGGCGGCCTTGTTGGCGGCAAGGTTTCAAGCCGTGTAATGCTTACTTTTGTTGCTTCGTTGGCAACCATTCTGCTGCTGCTGGCAATATTCTTGCCAAAGGACATCATTGTATCGGTTCCGGGATTCACAAGTGGAGCCAACGGCTTTGAATTTATGATGACCGAAGTTCCCGTCAGCGTGCTGATGCTCATTTTGTGCGGACTTGGCACATCGGTTATGTGGGGTGCGATATTCAACCTGTCGGTAAGCGGATTAGGCAAATATACACAAGTTGCATCGGGCATCTTTATGGTGATGGTAGTCGGCGGAGGCATTTGGCCTGTAGTGCAAGGTGCAATAGTAAATGCAACAAGCTATATCGACAGCTTCTGGCTCGTAGTCGTTTGTGCCGTTTACCAACTTTTCTATGCTCTTATAGGCAGCCGCACCAAAGCGTAATTGCCTCATATTTTAGGCGAAAAGTTAACATCACAAAATACGGAAGTAGGGCGAATGCCCTACTTTTTTCATATATATTCGCCGCCTGATAAATGATGGCGCACAAAACTTGAATGCCCCTCTGCTTGGAGGGGCATTCAAAAACTATTTGCAGTCGTTTATTTATGAATGAAATATGGGACAGTGTGGATAATTCCCGAGAAACTAAGCCAACTTCACTTCGATTAATTGCAACTGCGCCGTAGCATTTATTTCATAACTGCAATCTTGCGGTACAGTCACCGACGTACCTTTAGACAAAGGAATTGTCGATTCATTGATTGTGATGCTGCCATTGCCCGATATTACATTAAGTATTCTTTCGTGGAGGTTTGTACTCGTGCTGATGCTTGCGCCATTTTTTATGGTAACGCGCAATGTAGTTGCAGCATCACTGAGATCGATTATCTGACTGCAACCCCAACCGAACTCTTCATATCGCGGCTCTTGTGGCAATTTATCGACAAATGTTTTTAGTTGTTCGCAATGCTCTTTGTCGGCAACCAATATGCCGTCGGCACTGGCTGCAACTATCAAATTGGCAGTACCTATGCACAATAGGGGGAGCCCCAATTGATTGACAACTTGCGAGCCGCCGTCGGGATTGTCAATTATGGCATTGCCTATGCATTGACCTGATAATTCTCGGGCAAAAGCATTCCATGTTCCGAGGTCACACCACGTGCCATTGAATGGCAGTACTGCAATCGACTGTGCTTTTTCAGCAACTTCATAGTCAAAACTGATTTTAGGCAATTCGCCATATCGATTATACATCTCGTCAAATGACGCGGCTTGCACATATTTTGCTGTTATCGCTCTCATGTATCCCAGACGGAAAGCAAACACACCTCCGTTCCATAAAGCCCCTGCCTTTATTAATTCGGCGGCACGCTCTTCCGTGGGTTTTTCAGTAAAACCTTTGACACGCATAATGCTTTTCCCTGCTTCGCCTTGTTGCGGCACCACGTAACCGAATTTTGACGATGCATAGGTTGGACATATACCCATTAGCACGAGGTCGGCTGTCTGAGCTTCCACGGCTGCCGCCATTCGGGAAATCGTCTTGAAATAGCCGCCGTCGGTAAACGGGTCGCAAGGCATTACGACCACCACTTCATCGTCATTGCAACCTTTTTCCAAAGCAAGGTACGCAGTGGATAATGCAATGGCAGGAAATGTGTCGCGGCGTTCGGGTTCTGTGACAATATCCACGCCATCACCAAGTTGGGCTTCTATCACCCCACGCTGTCCCGCACTTGTGGCTATGGTTACATCACAATTCAAATCGGCTTCGCTCATTTGGCGCACAACTCGCTGCACCATCGATTCGATACTGCCATCCACCGATGGCAGTAATTGTATGAACTGTTTAGAACGAGCATTATTTGACAAAGGCCAAAGCCGTTTACCGGAACCTCCTGACAATAAAATGATTTTCATACTATTTCTAATTTTCGATTTGTTGTGCCGCAAATACAAGTTAAAAGTTTGGCTTTCAAACCATATAAATCGACAAAATAGGACTTAAAGAATATGCGCCACCCTAATCCATACCGCAATATTTTTTCAATTCTTTAGTAGTGCCATGACGCTTGCCGGTAAGCTCATTAAGCCATTTGTGTTTCTTGTTTGCCAACCACTTCTTGGCATTGGCAAATTTTTCGGGAGCGAGAATGCGTGTGAATACAACACGCTGGATATCAGCACGGTCACAAGTTGCCACACCATAACCGCCATCGGTGGGATTGTCACTTGAATTATTCGAACTCCAATACATCACATTGCCATTATCGTCATATCCGAGAAATATGGCACAAAGCCCGCATTCCTGTTCTTCATCAGGATTTCCATTGTCACCTATGATAGCACCACTGTCACTTCCGTCAGTGGCATTACGGTCCCAGAATATTTTCATAAAGTCGCCTTTCCGTGCATTAGTCCACACAGCATCTGCCCGCCATTCCTCGTCAGATAAATACCGTTCATTCTTATCCTCCCGATTCTTCTCGGTATTTGCTCCACGATATCCCATAAAATTGAATCCTGCACCAAGTTCTTTCACTATCACGGCAATGCCGGGTCCGTTTGCATTGGCCATACCCCACAGGCCCTCTCCACCAGCCTGATTGTAACCTTTTTCGTTTATTATATCTGTCACTCCGCAAAACGGTTTGAAACAAAACCAAGCCAGATTAGGTATCTCATACTTGTCGTTACCCCTATCCCATATTTGTATCGACTTGAGCAATGCAAGATAAATAGCCATAGTGGGGAACGACGGTTTGGCTTTCGACAAGCCGAGTGGCGGCTCGGCATCGGTAGGCTGCATCCCGAATGTTTCGTTCATTGCTCTCCACGCAGTACGTTGGAACTGTGCATTCGTGTTACGCCCCGTATAATAACCGCCATTTTGCGGAAACGAGTCAATCGCAGCCATCACTGCATTTTGCCATTCGGCATTTACGCGATCATACTTGTCGCCGGCAAACGTTTGCTTCCACGTTGCCACATTAACCGACAATACCAATAAAAAACAAAATAAATATTTCTTCATTTTCTATTCCCTTATAAAGAGGCAATACACACTCGCATCGAGGCTCAATATGCAGGCTTTTAGTTACATCGTCACGACACTTCTTATTGGTGTAATCCATTCCGACTTATCACCATAAAAGAGTCGGCTCATTGTGCATTGCTTTCTTGACCATGACCAATGCCTTGACAATTGGAAAACATGCGCAACACACATCAAATAACGTGAACACAACTTTATTACTTGAACAGCCCAAATTATCGGGTCTATTCATAGACCGCTAACATTATAATAACCAAATAAATGCGAGATAAAAACAAATGATTCCTATATGCAAAAATAGGAAAACTCCCACATTTTCACAAGCACTTACCAAATTATAATTTCTAATTTGCCGGCAATATACAATTTTTTGCAAAACCTCTACAATCCCATAGCTATCATTTCCTCAATGGCAGCAAACCCCATTTCAAGGATTGTGTCGATCCCTACCAAAGAATCGGTAGTACTCATGTCAACCTTGTATCCATCAGAAGGGGCTGTGCCAAACTCCGTTTCGTTGCCGTCGGGATCAAGGATGGAACAAGCCGAAAAGCGCACATTCCACCCGTTAGGCAATTCCGACGTAAACGGCATACCGCTACCCCCACCCGTGATATCGCCCACTATACGCACATTGGCAAGCGTTTTCATTATCGACACAAAATTATTCGTCGCGCTAAACGATGCACGATTGGTCAAAATCGCAACCGGCTTGAGGAATTTTATACGTGAGCCATCGGCAGGATCGAAGTAATAATCAAACGGTTCGGAAAATTCGTCATGCCCGGGTCCTGTCTTGTGCGAAATATATCCGGCAAGAATACGATCGGTTATAAACCGACCGACAAGTTTCTCTACATTGGTCAAATATCCGCCACCATTGCTTCGCACATCTATTATAAGACCATCGCAAGCAGCAAGGTACGCCAAAATATTATCCAGATTGCCTTCTCCTATCCCAACGCTGAAATCCCCATAGTGCATGTAACCGATGTTATTACTCAGAATCTGGTACTTTATACCCGACGACTGGCGATAATTGTAATTAAGATAGTATTCATCGATTATGCGCTCATCATAGTTCACAGGATACTGCTCCCATATCCAATACCGCGACACATCCCAAGACGAAATCAAATTAGTATGCCCGTCTTTTAACTCCTTCAGCATTTCGGCGCATACATCAAACAGTTCCTCGCTGGACATCGACGACAACACTTGCGCGCGGTAGGTCTGCCCTACTTCATCCCAGTCAATATCTTTATATTCGAAGAAACAATAATGTTCATCCAATGCGGTCCACAAGGCATCGAAATTGCCGTAAGGATCATTGGTAAACTCTTCATATTTGTGACACGACACAAGTGACAACGATATGCACGCGATGACCACGAACAACGATACTTTATTATGATATTTCCTCTCCATAATACTAATAAAGCGATGATATTATACGGGCGCGTTCAGTTTCACTATTACCCATACGCAACGACATCCACTCGCCACTCACGCCAATGACGGCACTGTGGGTAAAAAAATGGTAATTCAAGTTATTGACAAAACTCGTTTCAATCTGTCCGCGATAACCGAGACGAAGCGATGTGCGGCCGAAATGTAAATCTACCGTCAACAGGTTACGCATATCAAATCGGTTCCCCCACCAACCACAATGCACAAGGCCGCTACGGTCGCCAAGGTAAATCTCATAGAATGATTGCCCGTATTCGGGTGAAAAAAATGTACCAATAAACGGCAATGTTGCTTCATATCTCCATGTTACCGGCAAACGCCCGAGCCGCATATTATATACCGCCATTCCTTGAATGTTTACGCTCCAATGCAACTTTACCGATACCGGATTGTTTGAATTATTGGCATTGTAAATCACTCCACCCCTGAAACGTGTACCACCCCCTATCATCAATTGCAAACCCTGCACTGCACCTATGCGCCAACGGTGCATCATGCCCCACAAGTATTCGGCCATCAATGAGTGCATGACATGGTTTCGCGGGATGTTTTTGACATTCTGATATTCCACCCCCATATCCATTTGCGACACCCATCGATCAGGGCTGAATTTCATAGCCTGCATCCGCTCGTATCCTATTCTCAAGTTATATCCTGTGTATTTGATAGGCGTAAGATATGTATCGAGAATCTGCGCACCGCCAACGTCGAATGTGAAAGCCGAGTTGACAGGTCGCTCAATTTTCACTTCAGTCGTGTCGGACGCAAACGACGCAAACGGTTGCACCATCATTGTGAATGCCGACAACAATGCCATTACTATCCTACCTGTCGCTACCATTATCAGGATCTATGTCAAAAAGTTTCTTTTGCCCGGTAAGCTCATCAAGCACATCTTGCTGACTTATAGGCTTTTCATCATGCACATCAGTTTCCTCGTCATCATACACCGACGCGGGTTCGGTAAATTCAACTTCCGGCACTTCACGCGGAGAAATTTCCGACACACCGTCTATCGTATAATTTGAAATACGTTTGCCCTTGGCTTTAAAGCTCTTAACAGCAATAAATTCATCGGCATCCACCACGATGTTCTCACGGAAACTGTCGCCTCCGCCAAATTTGACTTCAAAACGCGGATAACGCTCCTTGGTGAGCAACATAAGCCTTGAAGCGGGATTGCCGCCAATGAAACTTTGTCGACGTGCCGATAATTCAAACTCAAACCGCTTGATATAAACAAATCCCTGGTCGGCATCAAACAATACTGCCGTCCACACCGTATGCTCATTAAATTTCTCGATACGTAATATGTCATCACTATAGTGGTTGCCCGAGTCGAACGAAGTCGTATAGAAATCACCATTGTTGCATACCACAAGTACTTGGTCGTGACCGGCAAATTCACCGAGCGACTTGCCACGTCCATCATAATTAAGCCTCAATACATCGGGGTCAAACCACACTTCCCGTCCGCCAAGTGTCGAAGTTCCACGTTCTTTCAACGAGATACGGTGTACTTCGTTCTTGGTTACGACATTGCCGCGTGACTGCTTGCCCTTTATTGCAAGGTCGGCAAGGTCGATATCAAATTGCAATACCTTCAGACGTAACTTCGGTTTTAACGTTATCCGCAGCACTTCGGCCTCGCCATTGGGATTGGCCGTAAACCATAATACTTTTGAGCCTGGCTTACCTTGTGTCAAGTCATATTCCTTGTCACGGGTAATACCGGTAACGGCAAATCGTTTCATGTAAACCACTCCGCCCTTGCCATCTTGGTAAATGACGTTATAGATGGTGCGTGTGTCATTACGTTTAAACACATTCAAATACAAGATGTTCTTACCTACGTATATTTTGTCGGCCACCTTTATAACCTTGTATTTGCCATCTTTATAAAAGATGATTACATCGTCAATATCCGAACAGTTGCATACAAACTCGTCTTTCTTGAGCGATGTACCTATAAAGCCTTCTTCACGATTTATATATAACTTTTCATTGGCCTCGGCAACCTTGGTCGCTTCGATTGTATCGAAATTCCGAATAATTGTACGGCGCGGATACATGGCACCGTACTTCGACTTCAACCCTTCAAACCAACCGATAGTAAATTCCACTATGTGCGCCAGTTCATAGTCGATTTTCACAACGCGCTCATTTAGCATGGCTATGTACTCGTTGGCCTTGTCACTGTCAAACTTCGTAAACCGGCGTGTCTTGATTTCGAGCAATTTCAAAATATCGTCACGTGTGACTTCCCGATAAAACGATGGTTTCCAAGGTTCAAGACGGGTATCGATGTGAGCTATAGCCTCATCGATGTCCCGACTGTCTTCAAATTCCTTATCCTTATAAATACGTTCTTCAATGAATATTTTTTCGAGTGATGCAAAGTGTATGGATTCGAGTGTTTCGCCACGCTGTATTTCGAGTTCACGACGCAACATATCCTTTGTGTGCTCCACATTGTTCTTCAATATAGCACTCACCGCCAAGAATTTCGGTTTTTTATCTTCGATTACGCAGCAATTGGGTGAAATGCTCACTTCACAATTTGTAAATGCATACAAAGCATCAATGGTCTTGTCACTTGAGGTTCCGGGTAACAATGTAACGATAATCTCGGCCGTCGATGAAGTGTTATCATCAATCTTCTTGATTTTAATCTTGCCTTTTTTCTGAGCAAGCAATATCGAATCGATAAGCTTAGGCGTGGTATAACCGTATGGAAGGTCATTAATGACAAGCGTCTTGCTATCACGCTTGTCAATTTTGGCTCGCGCACGTACTTGCCCGCCACGCTCTCCGTCATTATATCTACGAACATCCACATACCCACCGGTCGGAAAATCCGGATACAACTGAAATGGCTCGTCCCGCAAATACGCCACTGCGGCATCTATTATCTCATTGAAATTATGCGGCAATATTTTGGTGGATAATCCCACAGCAATTCCCTCAGCACCATGAAACAATACGAGAGGGAACTTAACAGGCAGAGTAATTGGCTCGGGTTTACGTCCGTCATAAGAACGTCCCCAGTCGGTAATTTTTGGACTGAAAACCACATCAAGGGCAAATTCCGACAATCGAGCCTCAATGTAACGTCCTGCAGCAGCATCGTCGCCCGTAAGGATATTACCCCAGTTTCCTTGCGTGTCAATCAACAAGTTTTTCTGCCCGAGCTGAACCAACGCATCTTTTATCGACGCATCTCCATGAGGATGATACTGCATGGTGAACCCCACAATATTGGCCACCTTATTATACCTTCCATCATCAAGTTCTTTCATCGTGTGTAATATGCGACGCTGAACCGGTTTCAACCCGTCCTCAATGTGCGGCACAGCACGTTCAAGAATGACATATGACGCATAGTCAAGATACCAATTGCGGAACATTCCCGACAATTGCATACGGTTATCCTTTGGCACATATGCCGAATGAGCTGTTTCGACCGCACTGTATTCGTCGCCGTCATCGTCACTCATCCACGCATCACCACCGTTACCAACATCTTCCTGTTCCTCTTCGGGTATGTCATCGTCTTTCCTCATAATTCATTGATTGTCACTGCACGATTAGGTGAGCTTTTAGATAATAAGATTTTTAAGCATCGACGGATGTATAGGAAAACATATCCGACCACACGATAAGATTGCTAATTTATCAAAAGCTACAGCAAAAATAATAAATATCGAAATAATGCTTGCATAATTTACGTTAAAACGACAATTTGCATAGGCCACCTTCACTGTCAATAACCCTTGCCCATAAAATCCAAGTGCACACGATACACCCGTTTAATCGGTGAAATATGGCATTTAGAACATTATTAAGCACAAATTTCCCTTTACACAGCAATAAAAAGTTGCGACATTTGCATGACAACAATAACACCTATATTTTGGTTGATAATACTTTTCTATACAGATTCTATTACAAAGGAAAAGCCCTGTTTGTGAAAACAGGGCTTTTATAATATTCATACTCAACAAGAAAGCCGTAACGGTTATGAAATTTTTCCCCTTACGGCATTATGTTCAAAAAATACCTTGTTTAATTAATACCCAATTTAGCCTTTACTTGGGGGGTCAAATCTTCTGCCCCTGCTCCAGTGTAAACAACACATGGAATCGACAAGTCATAAATGAATGTGTAACCACCTTCTAAACCCACCGACTGAATTGCCTGCTGAATTTTTTCCATGATAGGAGCAAGCAATGTTTCCTGCTGCTTCTGCATATCTTGCGATGCCATCTGTTGGAAATTCTGAATCTTCTGACTGTTTTCCTGCAACTCTTGCATACGACGCTCCTTTATGCCATCAGGAGTTGAAGGATCAAGAGCTTGAAAATCCTTGTATTTCTTGTCAAATTCTTCTTGCAATTTATTAAGTTCGGTTTGATACTTGTCGGCCACCGATTGTAATGTAGCCTCGGCAGTAGCCTTCTCAGGCATTAGGTTAAAGATTTCTTGAGAATTTATTGTACCGAATTTCAATGTTTGTGCAGCAATGCACATGGGAAAAGCTACCAAGGCAGCCAATAAAAATTTCTTTATCATCTTTAATTTAAATTTTTTGATTTCCTGTAGAATGGCGTAAGATATTTTTTACAGCGCAAAAATAACAAACTGTTTTGTTTTACGCAAAATTATTTTACAATCTTACTTATTTCGCATATCCAAGTTTAGACAGCACTTCGTTGCTTATGTCGATTCGTGGCGATGCAAATACAATGCTTTGCGAAGAAGCTCTGTCGAATATAACCTGATACCCTCGTTCCTCACTGACCTTTTTTATGGCTGCATAGATATCGTCTTGAATAGGCTTAATCAGTGATTGACGCTTTTGGAACAGTTCACCTTCGGGCCCAAAATACTTATAACGCAACTCGGTGACTTCTTTTTCTTTTGCGACAATTTCTTCTTCTTTTGTTTTCTTCTGCTCATCAGTGAGGAAAACCATGTCGCTTTGGTAGTTTTTATACATGTTCTCAGCTTCCTTCGCAAGGTCATCGACCTCTTTTTGCCAACGCAGCGATACTTGATTCAACTGCTCATTAGCCATTTCATAAGCCGGTATATTCTTCAATATATACTCCATATCGACAAGTGCAAACTTCTGAGCTGATGCACCTGCAATACATGATACAACTGCCACAATGGCAAAAAAAATCTTCTTCATATCGGTAATGGCTTTAATTCGTAATCTTACGTAAAAACTATTTTTAAGTCCCTTGCAACTGCCTGCATTCTCGACTTTTGACGCAAAAGTAACGCATTAGTTTAGTCAACAGGCCATGTTTTAATAATAATTCCACAATTTTTGCTTTTCTATAGCAAATCGTGGAATATTATTCTCACCCTTTATAAAACAAGTGGAGTGAATGTACAATTAAATAGGAGGATAATGGGTTGTACATTCAACTCCACCTTAAATCATACCAAACTATATTCTGCCTAATCCTTTAAACATTAGAATTCCTGACCGAGAACGAAGTGGAAATGGCTACCACCCTTTTCTCCATACACGCTATCGAAACCATAAGCCCAGTCGATACCCATCAAGCCCACCATAGGCAAGTAGATGCGCACACCAGCACCTGCCGAACGCTTAAGATCGAACGGCGAGAAGTCGCTTATATCGCTCCATGCATTACCACCCTCGGCAAAAACAAGGCCATAAATGGTGGTGCTCGATGACAACATGAACGGGAAGTGCAATTCAACGGCAAAGCGTGTATAGGCATAACCCTCACTACCGTATGGTGTCAATGCTCCGTTGTCATATCCACGCAACGCAATGGTTTCGGTGGCATAGGTGTAGCTTCCCGACATACCGTCGCCTCCCACATAGAATGTTTCAAACGGAGACTTTAGATAACGGTTATAGCTACCGAGCAAACCTATATCGGCCCGTGTCATAAGAACCAGCGTCCATTTGTCGTCGGGATTGGTAAGTGGCGTATAAGTCCGTGAACGGAATTTGAGTTTCCAATATTCTATCCATTCATAAAGCTCTTCTTTTGCAGCATCGGTATTTGTTTCGGAAAGTGTTTTCCAGTCTTTCTTACCGAATAACGATGCAGGCGGGGTCAACTGCAACGACAACGAGAACTGGCTGCCTCGACGCGTATATAATGGATTGTCTATGCTGTTACGGGCAAGTGTCAAGCCGAGAACAATTGCATTCGACGTACCATTATTCATATAATAGAGGTAATCCCAATCTTTCAAATAATACCACTGGTAGCCCAACTCGGTAGTGAAAGTGAAATAATCATCCGGCCAATTCAAACGTTTGCCGAACCCCACTGTGATACCAGCCATTTGTAAAAATTTATTGGGGTCATAAGAGTCTTGATACATATACTGGTAATAGTCGCTATAACTACTGCTATACAAATAGCTACTATAAGAACTTGCCCACCGTGAGTTGTAATAATCGCTGTTAACACCCGTCTGCCGAGAATAATATGCCGACACCGAGAATGAATTGGGTCGCTTGCCGCCAAACCACGGGTCGACGAACGACAGGCTGTAAGCTTGGTAATAACGCGCATTGGTCTGTGCAGAAATGGTGAACGTCTGCCCTTCTCCTTGAGGGATTATACCCTTGTAGGATGACGGATTGAACAGGTTTTTTACCGAGAAATTGGTAAATTTCAAGCTCACACGTCCTATAATACCCGTTTGCCCCCAACCGGCAGAGAACTCTATTTGGTCATTTGCTTTTGATTCGAGGTTGAAGACAATATCAACCGTACCATTTTGCTCATTCGGCTCAGGACGAATGTCCATTGTTTCAGGATTAAAATGACCAGTCTGGGCAATCATTTGTGCCGAACGCATCAAGTCACTTTTTGAGAACAAATCGCCCGGGCGAACATAAAGTTCTCGACGCACCACACTTTCATACAACCGGTCGTTACCATTAATAACCACCTTGTTAATACGTGCTTGCGGACCTTCCATCATCGACAATTCAAGGTCGATAGAATCGCCATGTACATTTTTCTCAATAGGCACAAGTTGGAAAAACAGATAGCCACGATCCATATACAAATTGGCAACAGCGTCATCATCTTCAGACGTTCGCTTGGCAATCATCTTTTGGTTGTACACATCACCCGGTTTCATACCAAGCAGCATATCCAAGTATGAAGTCGGGAAGATGGTATTCCCCACCCAATTGATACTTGATATATAATATTGTTGTCCTTCCTCTACATGAAGGTAAACATCGACTTTCTTTTCGTTGTAGTTTACCACGCTGTCGGCAATGATTTTGGCATCGCGATAGCCTAATTCATTATATTTGTCGATAATGAGATTCTTATCATCCTCATAGTCGCTTGTCACAAATTTCTTTTGGCTGAAAAGCTTCCTGAGGCTTCGGCTTTCGTTGGTCTTCTTCATAACACGCTTTAACTTGCGGTCGCTCAACACTTCGTTGCCTTCTATATAAATCTTGTGTACCTTTATCTTGTCATGCTTGTCAACGTTGATATCTACTATCACCTCGTTTTCATTGTCGGGAACAGGTCGCTGCACAACTCGCACATCGGCATTCTTAAACCCTTTCGAATCGAAGTATTTTGAAATAATCTGCTCGGCGCGGGCCGAAATATTTGGCGTGAACTGATTGCCTTTCATCAATCCAAGCCTCAATTGCAAGTCTTCGCGTTCGCCTTTCTTCATGCCGTTGTAATTTATTTCGGCTATACGCGGCTGTTGGCGCAATGCAATTTCAAGCCACACCTTATCATCATAAATCTTCTCTACTTTTATTTGCACTTTCGAGAACAATCCCTGCCGCCAAAACCGTTTTGCCGCAGCCGTAATGTCATCTCCCGGAATTTCCACTCGCTGACCTACCGTAAGTCCCGAATAACCTATAATGATATAATCCTCATAATTGTCAACACCTGTAACCTTAATGCCGGCTATCTCATAAGTTCGTGGCATCGAAGAATATATAACATTGGGATTGTAGATTGTGTCATTGACCTGCCCTGACACACGCATCGTGACACCACAAGCAGCCATTGCAACAATCAAAAGGAGTAGCTTTCGCATATCGTTCTTATATCTTAATTTCTAAATGTGTATATATGTTAATTTATAGAGTATCACATCATTGCGACACCTGTTCGCTGGTTTTGCCAAATCGCCGTTCACGTCGTTGGTAGTCGATTATCGCACGGCAGAACTCTTCTTTCGAGAAATCGGGCCAAAAAGTATCGGTGAAATAAAGTTCGGCATACGCTATCTGCCATAACAGGAAATTGCTGATGCGCAAATCTCCGGCTGTACGTATTAGCAAATCGGGATCCGGAATATCCTTGGTCGACAACGACCGCCCAAACATCTCGGCATCTATTTCATCGATACCTACAATTCCCGACTTTACATCCGATGCAATCTTGCGGCACGCATCTACTATCTCCCAACGAGCAGAATAACTCAACGCCAGACACAGCACCAATCCCGTGCAATGCGAAGTGTCGTCCATGCACTTGGCAAGACGTTCTCGGGCAAATTGCGGCATTCGCCCCATATCACCTATCATTGTCAGGCGCACATTGTTTTTTATCAAGTCGGGGGTTTCACGTTCTATGGCCACCACAACCAAGTTCATCAAGGCATCGACCTCATCCTTGGGACGGTTCCAATTCTCAATAGAAAAAGTATATAGCGTCAGATAGCCGACACCTATTTCTGAAGCGATCTCGGTAATCTTCCTTACCGTGTTCACTCCCTCTATGTGCCCCTGCGAACGGTCGAGATTCCGCTGCTTGGCCCATCGTCCGTTGCCATCCATGATTATTGCCACATGGCGCGGCAAGCGGTTCTTGTCTATGCTGTCAACTATCGACATCTTATAGTTTTTCGTCCTTTTTCTTCCTTAATCCACGTAATGGCACACTTTACAACGTTTGCCGAATTCATAAGTTATACTCATCATCAACACCGAATACCAATCGGTGTTTTTTGCAAACGAATGTTTGATGCCATTCAAGTCGCTAAGCCCATCAAGCCCATCACCGAAACTCTTGCGCATTGTAAACTCCAAGCCAAGGTTAAGGCGTTCTTTCCACTTGTATTTCACCCCGATACCCATCGGCAACACCAATGTAAATGCATTTCCTCCAACATCAGGAGCAGCAAGTACACCGCCTAATCCTACCGTCAGATAGGGTGTGATGCGTTTCAGATTCATATATTTCGAGCCTATGCCGAAATTAAAAAAATTAAACTCCATCTGCGCACCCACATCATAGAGCGTCGAACTGAATTCATATGTGGCACCATCCGGATAAACCGTCGCACCGCTCGAATCACCATTTATACTTACAACATATAAATTAGCCTTGAGCGACCATCTGCGGTCGATTACATAGCGGAAAATCCCTCCTGCAGTCCATCCGGGATGCCTCAGGACGTTACCTCGATTGGCGTCGCCAAGATAGCTGCTCATACCTATCCCTCCACCAACCTCATAGCGGTAAGTTTCCTGTGCCATCAATGCGGGAATTGCCGCAGCCATTATCATTATTGTTGCAATTATCCTTTTCAAAACAGTCATCACTATAATGCTTGCCTTATAAAGGAATAACGCAATTTAGTGGCAAAAAGTATATCGTCACGCTACCCTAAGCCCCATTTGCTAATAAATGGGCTTATAAGTGAGCCTGTTCAACACTCCTTTCCATACGGTATCGTATGTGCTACCATAGTAGTCACAACCGCCAAACATATATATGTAGGGCACATCCCATTCGGTAACCGGCGACACTCCATCACCGCCATAACTCCGTGTAAGCGACCCTGTCGATAACAACACAGGAGTGGCAGTATTATACCATACCGGCATATCAGGTGTTGCAATATTGCGCCATGACAATGTACCGACTGAAGACGAATTTGTCACCACGCCATCGTCACTCATAGTAGTATTGAACACCACTACATCGGCATTGTACATAGCAGGGATAGCATCAGGCAACTGCATTAGCGAGTCGGCAACCGACCAATTCACCCCCATGTCGCGAGACATATACAGGGTTTTGTCAACCTCTCCCGATTCTGTGAATCCACCCCATGCCAAGAATGTTGGATATGCCGTATATTCCCAATTTGAAGTATCGGTATAATATGTCGTATATGACACCAACGACATTCCGATACGTCCTTCGATTTCATTGTTGCTCAACACGCTCCACGAATCGCCATCGTAGCCCCATGCTTTACCTACATATTCGGATGTCGAAGTCATTCCGCCAAAACATATACCTATACTGCTTGTACCCCACTCATTATCATATATAATGAGGTTTGAAGATCCGCTCACAGGGAAACTTGCATCAACCGCAACAGGAGTAAATCCCGTCCTGCGAGGATACTCATCATAACTATATCCATTATCGTCGTATGCCACTCCAAGCACACGATCGCCATAAGCCCCCATGATTTGCGACCATTGCACCCCACAACTCGTCCAGTTCACGCCATCACTTGACGTGTATAGGTCGTCATGGCTCAATGGAAGGATGTAAAATGCATCGTCGGTGGCTGTAAATGATCTGACATCAGGTGTAAACTGAAATTCCACCACTTGCTTGCTCCAAGCATCGGTAGGCGAATCGGCCGATGCAAGCACGAAATAGCCATTATCAGACATCAAGCAATATACGTCATCATTGTAACTTACAGTCTTTTGTTCGGTCACATTGCCATACATCGACGGCAGCGAGCTATATGCAATATCGCCCCATTGTAAGGAGTCGGACTCAAGCTGATGTACGTTTACTTGCACATCATATGTCCGATATGTCACTTGGTCGAGTGCCGTAACGGTGATTTTCACATCGCCTGTAAAATCGATAGTATCGGAATTGGTGTATGCGAAAGTTGTGTCATTAAGACGCTCGGCATCACTTATGGCCACCTCAACAGAATAACACGAGGGATAAGTCAACTGCACAAGCATACGCGAAATATCGGTTCCCTTTGGCAGGGAGTCGGCATTATATATACGTGCACCTTTCAAGTCGATAGTGAAATACACCGAATCCAAATTATCAAGGATATCGCTATTGTCGATTAAATAAAATCCTGTGATCGCCGTACTTGCCGAAGTGTATGTAGCAACCGATGATGACTCGCTATCATCATCGTCGTTGCACGACACTCCCACAGAAACAAGCAAGAATGCCACAAAAGAGTATAATAAAAGTCTTCTTTTCATTCTAAATCAAATCCGTTTTGAAGTTGCAAATTTAGCAACAAATTTGGTAAATAATACCGCCTTCAGCGTTTTTCACGCTTGTTTACACATATTGCCGATATTTTAAAACACCTTGATATATGTGCAACTAAAGCACAGGCAAAAGTAATACAACAGCCCGAAACAATCCATACCGAATGGATAATACTTGTGAATATTCCGCTTTTTATGCTGTTTTAACGTCATTGACAAGTGTCAAGACATGATTTGAAGCATGTTTTTCGATATTTCTAACAATCCCGCGAGGCACTTCAGGAGCCGGTACTCCACAGCCGAGTTTTACATCAGTTGCAATTTCGATGCGAGCCTCATCCCACAATCCAGCAGCAATCAGCTCATTAAGCACACGGCGTCCACCTTCCACCATGAGACTTGTTACATTCCGTTTATAAAGGTCGGCGAGCCAAGACATGGGTTGTGCAACATCAATTTTCACATATTCCACACTACCCTGCCGGTCACTTTTCACAAAATTATATACCACTGTGGGCAATCCATCTAAATACAATCGGCTTTCCCGTTGCGTCGACAACCGTCCGTCAAGCACTACGCGCAACGGTTGGCGCACGGCACACCACCTGCGCACTGTAAGTGCAGGATTATCCATATTCACAGTACCTGCACCGACAAGTATAGCATCGCATCGTGAACGCTCACGATGCATCCACATCATCGACACACCGTTAGACAGCATGACCGGCTCATCTTTATTGGAATTGCGTGCACCATCGATAAAGCAATCGGCACTTTGCGCCCATTTCAGCATAATATACGGACGATGGTGCGTATGAGCCGTAATAAATCGGCGATTGAGTTCCTTACAATCATCAGCAAGTACACCGGTCACCACCTCGGCACCTGCATCGCGCAACATCTGCACTCCACGACCACTTACCCGTGCAAAAGGATCGACTATGCCCACCACCACTCTTGGCAACCGCATTTTTATCAACAATTCGGCACAAGGCGGCGTTTTGCCATAATGCGAACATGGCTCAAGAGTTACATAAATGGTACTGTCAACAAGCATTCGTTTGTCTGCCACCGAATCAATGGCATTCACTTCGGCATGGGGACCACCCCACTGCCGGTGATATCCTTCCCCTATTATCCGTCCTTGATGTACAACAACAGCACCCACCATCGGGTTTGGCGACACTGCACCTGCACCAAGTCGTGCAAGCTGCAATGCCCGCCGCATAAACCTCTCGTCAATCTCCATAAAAAATTGCTATTTCCTCAATGCGAAAATAGCAATTATAACCAAATAATCCAAAAACAACCAGTTATGGTTTAACACATTTCAGTCAACGGCAGGAGTAGCAGAATCCTTTCTATTTGTCCAACCAACGATACGAATACTCACCTCATATAACAAGTACAGAGGCAACCCCACAAGGATTTGCGACATCACATCAGGAGGAGTAATGATGGCGGCAACGACAGCTATTACCAGAATGGCGTGGCGACGGTAAGCCGACAGCATAGACACGGTAACAAGGCCTAACTTGCTAAGCAGAAAGGCTATCACTGGCAGTTGGAACACCACTCCGAGTAACAATGATAATGTTACAAACGATGAGATATAGCTATCAAGCGTTATGGTGCTGCGTACGCTCTCGTCCACGCTATAAGTGCCAAGAAAACGAAAAGAAATGGGAAAGATGACATAATAACTCATCAGCAACCCCATTATAAAGAGTATGTAAATGACTATGATTATGCGCACTGAGTAACGTCGTTCGTTGGTATAAAGAGCCGGAGAAACAAAATGGAACAATTCATACAAAATATAGGGTGATGCGCCAAGTAACCCGAGATATACCGATGTAGTAATGTGCGTCATGAACTGACTTGCAAGTTCGGTAGCAATGAGATCAACATGATAAGGTTCGAAACAAAATTCAGGAACAACTGTCTTCATTGCACTCTCAAGCAATCTGTAGGTGACAAAATCCCATTTGCTCGGGGCAAGTAGCACGCCAAACGTCCAATCCTTTAAACAAAACACCACGACCGCAATAGTCGCGACCACAGCTACAATGCGGAACAACATCCGCCGCAACACTTCAAGATGTCCCCCGAAAGTGAGCAGTTGTCCATTGCCATTGCCACTGTCAGGCCTTTTCATCTTGCCCCTTTTGCTCGGTCGCAGTCTTTTCTTCAACGTCCCCCTCTTTGTTTATAGCGTCCTGCACATCTTTCATACCTTCCTTGAATTGTCTTACACCCTGCCCCAAGCCACGCATCATTTCGGGCAACTTCTTACCCCCGAAAAGCAGCAATGCAAGCCCACCTATGAGCAACAATTCACCTGTGCCTATAAAAAGCGGAATTAATAATATATCCATTTTTTTCGATATACGTTTTATTCGTTAGTGATAAGATATATTTCACAAGTGTCAAAGTTTATTTCCCAATTGCCATTGGGAACACTTTCCCAATGATACTTCAGAGCCATACGATCCCACCAATTTTGAAACTTCGAGCCGGTTTCGCCCATATCCTTTACAAGTTTTTCGTAAAGCTCGGCATTGTCAGCGGTTAGTACCTTGCCCAACTCATTAAGCCCGTTGCGCCGCTCGAAGAGCGACTGTATTTCCTGCCGTTCTTCGACAGTCACCTTTCCTACAATCTTTTTCATCGTGAAACTTAAACTATATATTATGATTTAACCTATCATTATGCTACCTACAAAAAGCCGTAAATATGCTCATTACCATCAATATCGCTTTTTCACAATCTCAAACGGATCTATATATGCAACTTCAGGAATCTCACTTTGGGGTAATTGCAGACCTGCGGATTGCAGTTTTAACAATAACTGCCGTGAGGCATTACGTTCAAGATGTGACACCACGCACTGCTCATAACTAGGTGTATTGATCTCGAATGTGAAACAACGATTGAGCCACACGCAACGGCGGCACTGCCAAGCATCGCACTTGCGGCATATCGGAGCATGGTCAAGGCGGTAGAGTTGCGGATTCTTGATGTCAAGACCGCCATGCAAGTCACCAACAGCCTCACTGCCATCACCATAAAACGCAGGACAGATGTAGAAACGTCCATTGGGAGCAAGAGCAATAGTTTCCCAACCGGCATTGCAGTTGTTCATACGATCGAGCATCATACGATCGGTAAGCAGGTTCAACTGTACAGCGTTTCCATTGAGATACAGTTCCTTCACCATATCAGATAGCCCGGCAAGGAAAACTTTATATTTCTCAAAATCGGCATCCGTAAACCTGTCAATGTCAGTTATCACCACATTTAAACGAGACGCTTTAGACAACAGACCACCCACAGTACCAGCATTATCCATCAGTTTGTCCTTGCCCACGCGCACCACATATGCTGCATCCTTACGGAAAATATAGCCATCTATGCCATCCAAGCCATCAAATACCACAACATCTGCCACCTCGATCAAGGATACATCCTCGCATTGAGCCGGCACAACCTTGGCATGGTCGATACTTTCGATTAGATCACTGTACCCATCGGGCAAACGGTAGGCCGGATAAACAAACTGCACGGTTGCATTCTCTTTCATCGCCCACAAAATACCGACACGCAAGTCGTCAAGAGAGATGAGCCGTGGTACACCGGCATTCGGATAGTGGCAATATGACACCGATGTGTCATCTAATTGAATTATAAGATACTTTATCATAGCAATTCAGCATACTTCAGTCTTCATTGTGGGTTTCCGTTTCTCGTATTCTTCGCGCCGATTTTCAAGTTCAAGCTTGCGAAATAAGCGATTCCAATAGTAGTTATTAGCCCTTACACGTGCCTTGTGCATCTTACAGATGGCCGTAGCACGTTGGTAAATGGTGGGGGTGGCGGCGGCATCGTAGTTTTCGCCTTGGCACCATGCACAACCGCTTGCCGCCTCGCAATCAATACACTCTTGCGGTGATTGGGTGAGCCTGTCAAGTGTCAAAAACGGTCGCAGTTTGTTCTTGTCTATGCCATCACGTATGTTCCCTATAAGCCATGCTCGCTTGCTGCGCAGTGAATACTGTGCAAAACGGGTGCATGGATAGAAATTGCCTGCGGCATCTATTGACAACATGCGCCCCGCACCACACCAGTTTTGGTTTTCCGCCACAGGATCTAACGGTTTGCCAATGTATTCGCTGAAAAACGAACAAGAGTAGTCGGTGTAATATCCGCTGTTGATTATAGCATCTGCCAACTTCATCAGCTGTTCTTCAAACAACAAGTCATCGCCATCATGCCATACGTCCTCAAACACGCAATTGATATTCACCTCCTTGATGCCGAGTGAGTAAAGGTGCAGCACACTCTCGCATATATAAGGTATATCGGCACTACTGATGGTCACTTTTGTCGCTGCATCAGGAAACTGGCTGAGCCACAACGGGATGTTGCGCACCACATCATCATACGAGCCACGTTCGGTGTCGTCGTCACGGTGCTTCCAAATACGATTAAGATCGTGTTTGCGTCGTGTGCCATCGATGGTAATGCCTATCGACAAGTGACTCAAATTCTTAAATATGAATCTCTGCACCGCCTCTGTGTCGTAATTGATGCCATTGGTCGAGAAATTGAAACGGTAGGAGTTAAACCAATGATGACTGCGGCGGAACATCTCCGTCTTCAGATAATCGCAGATGCGGTCAATCAGTTCGATTTCGAGGAACGGCTCGCCCCCAATAAAGTCGAACACCACCGACTCGGTGTTGAACATCTCGTCATGCTCGTGGTCGAGGATGTAATCGATGGCGGCCTTAGCCGTTTCCCACGGCATGCGTTCCTTCTCGTTCTTTCCCACCAAGTAGCAATATTTGCAGGCAAGTTGGCAGTCCTTGGTGACGATGAACGTAATGCTTTTCGCCATCCCCTCCTGCCAACTTTTTGCATCAGCTCTAATAATAGTATCGCTCATAAACTATATTAAATTCATACACAGAATCTGACGTTTTTACTACAATTAAGAATTTTGTGTGACATATTAAATCTTTCGATGTTTTATCGACTGATTTATAATCCATTCTTTTTGCAAAGCGTAGCTTTGCAATTGGTTTAAGGCTATAAAAGGAGCAGACATATTTTAAACTCTGAGAACAATCTGCCCCTTATTTATGTAGCAATCATATAATACGAATTAGCTTGCTAACGTTTCTTCAACTTAAATAGACATTTATTATTAATACGAACTAGATGAACACAAACTTCTACAAGTGCCCGAGCATCTGCCACTGCAATTGCCCCCACATGCATATTGACATCCACCGCGACAAGTTCCACTACAACCTTCACACCCTCCTTTACAAGACATGGAACACGAATAACCACAATTATACTGAGGTGCGGCATTGCTAACCAATGGCACACTGGTTAATGCTATTGCTCCAAGTATTGGCAACGTAGTTTTTGCTACTTTCTTAAAAAATGCCCTCCGGGATTGTAGTTCTTCTTTTTTTCCTTTTTCTTCCTCTTTCATAACTTCTCAAATTTAATAGCCTATAGACTCACCCGGATTCGGCAATGCGTATAAACAAAAAAGACGTGGGAGCCTGTACTTCTGCTTATCTCAACCTCAAGGCTCTCGCATTGCCTATCCACAGAGATAAGCAACGCAGCCAGCCCACGCCGAGATGTAGATATACAAAACACCACATCGCAGAAACAGTAACACCTCTACATAAGGTGCATACCGCCTTCATTGATACAATGCAAAGGATATATAACATCCTCACATGGACGCTCCCGTTGCTCTATCTTCCTGTGGATTTCAAATTTGCGAGATTTGAGGTTAGAAGATAACGCTTGGTAACGTCTTTCCAAAAATAATCAGCCCACTAACCCCTCCGGGCTAGCTTGCTGCCTACAAAGATATAAAACTTTTCCCTACTTCAACAAAAACTTCTTAAAAATAAGCCCTGATGAAGCATTCAAAATTGCCTTATGTCACTGGAAGAAACCCTTTGGAATACTTTCAAGCCAAAACGAGGAGTGACAGCAAGCACATGGTCGAAAATATCCGACTGTATGCGTTCATATTCGGTCCACACAGTTGTATTGGCAAAACAATAAATCTCCACCGGCACACCTTCAGGTGTAGGCTGCAACTGACGCACCATCAATAATTGTGTCGCATCGACCTCGGGATAATTCATGAGAAAATTCACCAAGTAATGCCGATACACCTTTAAATTTTCAACAGGGCGACCACTTTCAAGCAAAGCATTATCAAAAATTCCTTGTTCGATATATCCGGCAATCTCTTCATCAGTACACAAGTGTACCGTTCCAATATCGATATATACCGACCTCATTATACGCCTTGCACCGGTATCCCACATACCCCGCCAGTTTTGAAATGACTCGCTTATGAGCGAATATGGAGGGATCGTAATTATCGACTTGTCAAAATTCCTCACCTTTACAATGGTAAGTGATACTTCTTCAACAAACCCATTGGCTCCATATTTCGACATGGTGATCCAGTCACCCGGCCGTAAAATATCATAGACCGACAATTGTACTCCTGCCACAAGTCCAAGTATGCTGTCTTTAAATATAAGCATCAACACAGCCGCCGATGCACCAAGCCCTGCAATAATGGAAGATGTGTCACTATCCATCAACACAGCTATTGCGACAATCACTCCTATGGAAATCGATACGAGTTTCAACATCTGATAAACGCCTTTCAATGGGCGATTACGCAACTGCTCATGCTCACTCGACATGTCATAAAGAGTGTTGAGAAACGTATTGATGAGTATTAACACCACAACTACGAGGTAAACCGAACATACCTTTAACAACACTGCGAGAAGTCCCGGCATATCAGCAAAAGCTATCGGCAACATCAAGTAAACAAGTATTGGGTCAAGCACTCGGCAGAAACCTCGCATCATCTTTTTACTGAAAAGATAATCATCCCATTTGGATTTGATTGCAGATGTCAGACGACACACCATGGGCATTACCACGCGTTTGAAAAGCACATTAACAACAAACAACAGCAACAGCATTATCACAATAATAGCGATACGAGCCGTCCATGTCATATCTTTGTCAACAAGTCCTGTTCTTATTAGCAATTGAAATATTTCATCATTTATATTTATCATCTCTTATTTATATGTTACACAACAAATAATGGCAAGCTCCTTGAACAGCCCCCTTCATACCAAGAAAATAATTTCTCAGCGTAGGAACCAACAGGCTTTTGCCAAATTGCAGCCAGCGACTCATTATCCAACTTATATACGCTATGGCTTTCTCTACAAAAATACGATAAGTTGGAAACAGAACAAAGTAAATATATCTGTTTTTTTCAAACCTGCCAGATTTACTTCCACCTAAAATTACACCACAAAAACTAGCATCTTTACACATTCCATAAAGCAATACATAGAAAAAGTGCATAGCAATTATTGCTACACACATTATCAAGAGCAGGACGTATTTATACTACTTCTTTATGTCATATTGGTAAATAATTTCACCAAGATGATTTATTAGGAAAAAGCGCATCGAATTATCGGATGTTGACAACACCATGAATCCCTCATCGCCACTGCAAAATTGCGTTCCATCAATAGGTTTCACATCTCGTGCAAGCGATCCTGAAGAGTTAACAAAATACTGCACTTTGCTATCCTTCGTCTGAATATGTTGGAAATTATGAATGTGCCCACAAATGTATGCATCAACACCATATTTATCAAGCAACGGCTTAACACGTTTCTGCATATCATCCCGCTCGCTTTCATTCTTTCCCGTTTCGGCAAATATAGGATGATGCCCCATCACTACTTTCCATTTTGCCGTACTTGTGGCAAGCGTTGTTTCAAGCCAATCAAGTTCGGCGGCTATTGACTGCTTGCCGGCATCGGGATAATCCTCTGTGTCGCGGCGATACTTGTCGATGAGAGGAGTAGTGTCAATAAATACGAAAAGAATTTTTTCATTGCCATCCTCTACTTCTTTCTCAAATGAGTAGTAGCGCCCCGGCATCACCCAACGCCGACTTACTTTACCATAGTCAAGCACAGCTTGCGTGTTACCACGATATTCATGATTACCGAGCAATGGGAACCAGTCAATCATTAAGTCGGGGTGCGAATAGATGAGTTCATAATTGGTCATCCATAAAGGGTCATCAACACTTACAACCCCCTCGAAATGATGTACATCGCCAATGGCAGCCACAAATTCGGGATCAACATCTTCGGCCATCCAACCCATCAATTCCGCAACAGCTTTTTGTTCAAAATAGCCATTGCGACCTAAATCGTTGGCAATATAAATCGAAGTTGAATTAGCAGGGATGTCGGGCTTTTGATACTTAACCCCTTGCGCCCATGCATTGCCCACAATGGCAAGCAGTGCCGAAACAAGTATAAATGATAATCTTATCATCATGTAATGCCGTTTTTAATTATTACTCCTGCCCATAAGCACCGAAGTATTCAGCAGGTGCCGGCGATGTAAATGTATTATTTTCAACTATTCCGGCAAGCCCCTCCATAGTAATGCCAGTGCTGCCAAAATTTCTTGTAAAGTCGGTTTTTCCTCCAGTGAGAGCAGGAGAGCCGGCCTGCAAGTGAAAATCCCAAGAGCTGTCCCACGTGGCCGGAGCCCCTGCATTATTAGAACCAACATTGATGTTGATATCAGATTGTTGTGTGAAATTAGCAAACAATGGATCATTATCACCAGGAGCACTACTGCGTATGTCATCGTCTCCGACAATAATCCCTCCGGCATCGTTAGCTTGCATCTGGTCAATACCTGCTTGTGTCGATGCAAAGTAGAAGTTAGGAGTAATGACCGAACGAGGATCTTCCGAAACTTCATTATCATGTTTCAATCCCCAACGACAATCATAAATAAGATTATTGTAAATCTCGGCATATACATTTTCTTCAAGCCAAATCGAGCCACCTTTTATGCTCGGACGACGCCAACCGTCATTTACAAGCGTGTTGTTGTAGGCCACGACATGAGTCTGTACGCTAACCAAGCCGTCATTCGACAGTTTCAAAGCATTGGTGTTGGAATCATAAACCAAATTGTATGCAACATCCACTATACAGTCTGATTTATAATTGATAGCATCACCTCCATCAAAACCGTTGCTGATGAAACGGTTATTTGCAACAATCGATTCGCCGCCGGTGATATATATTTGGTCCTCGGCATTATTCATCAACGTACAGTTGGTAATTATCATTCGTCCGTCCGGATTACAGAAATGGACAGCAGGAACACCTTCACCAGTTTCACTCTTGAACAGTCCATTGATATATGATTGTGAATTTTCTGATGTCTGTGCACCTCCATATTCAATTGTAACATAGTTCAAATAGAGTTCCAGACAATCATATCCACAGATTATGCCACCCCAATTACGCGAAAAACGGTCGCTTTTGGAACCACTCTCTACGGTGAAAGTAATCGGATTCTCCTCGGTACCCATACAATACATGTTACCAAGCACCACTATTTCAGGCTTAACTGTCGTATTGGATGCTATTACAGTGACCCCCTCTTCAACATAAAGCGAAGTATTCAGCGGTACAACAAAGTGATCATCAAGAATTACCGTTGAATCCTTGCTCCACACAATCGCCGAAGAAGGATACTCCACTTCCGAATCTCCTGAAGAATCATTGTTACCATTGGGTTCATCATCACTACAAGCAGCAAGCGACAATAGCGTAGCAGCTGCAAAAACACTAAAAAATTTACGTTTCATTAGTGAAAAATTAAAATTGGTTTATTTGTTTCTTATAGTTTGAATCTCACTCCGAGCAGCAATCCCACACCATGACGTTCTTTACGTATGATTGTCTTGCCACTGTCAGAATCTTGACCTGGAAAATTGTTATTATAATCATTATGCGTTTTTATATATCGCTCCGAGGTTGTATTAAGCAAATTTGTAGCCTTGCCGAAAATAGACACACCACATTTGAAACTTTTCTCCACAGAGGCATCAAGCGTCACTTCGCCCTTGTCCCAATAATCAGAATTCAGATATTGAGAAACAATGGCAATCTTTTCGCCAGTATAACTACATGCTACCTGTGCATCCCATCCATAGCGCGTATCTTTATAGATGAGCGTTATATTGGCCACATGCGGAGCTTGACCGAGCAATGGGCGCGACTGTTCGACATCTTGCCGTTCGATATTCCCGGTTTCGGCGTTGCGACTATAAAGTATTTTTGTTGTCGTAATTGTAGAATGCGTGTAAGTATAATTGGCTTTTATCCCGAAATTACGGAAATACTTTATTATGTCAATTTCGATTCCATAATTTGTGGCATTGCCAACATTCATCGGCCCGTAACCTATCTGGCGGTTGTTGCGCGTTGTGCTCACATACTCTATAGGGTCGGTAAGGTGCTTATAGAATAATCCAGCCATAAATTCCTCACTTGCACTCGGATACCATTCCCAACGCAAATCCACATTATCGATTTTCGCACGGCGCAAATCATTATTACCAAATTCGAGGTAATCTTCGTTTATTATAGTATAAGGCACTATTTCAAAAAAACCGGGACGGTTGATGGATTTAAAATATGATGCGCGCACATTCATGTCGCCCACTGGTGAATATTTTATGTGTACCGATGGCAACACATCCCAGTAAACTTGCCGTCCTTCAGGATCCGAACTTACATTTGGATATGTCATCGAGTAAAATTGATCCGTATGTTCAGCACGCACCCCTGCAATCACATGCCATTTATCCCGAGACACTTTCACTTGCCCGTACACGGCACCTATGTTTTCCCCTGCAGTGTAATTAAGCGGACCGACACTGCCATTTGGGGTAGATACTTGCCAATCTATTTGGTCGATCGTATCGAAATCTTCACCCTGCACAGGACGGCTCTGCCCCCCCGGTGTAAAATTATATGTTATATGCGTGTTATCACGTGATTTGTCTCTATACATCCCCCCAACTTTTACATTCAAATCGAAATGTCCTATTTGGCGGTCATACTTCAAATTCAGATAACCGGCAACATTTCTGTCGGAATTGTGTTCGAAACGTCGTTCGCCATTGTCGGCTGTTACCACCGACACAAAATTTTCTTCGAGGTTTTCAAGGCTTATGTATGTGTTGTCCGGACGCTTGTATTTTGCATCGGCATATTCGGCAGTCCAGTCAAGACTGAATCCCTCAAACAGCAAATTATTGTGATGGCCTGTCAGTGTTGACGCAAAAATCGATTGCTTGGTTTGGCGTGCACGAGTTTCAAGAGTCTGATAAACATAACCATTCTCAGGGTCATAATTAAGTGACAAATCTGTTTCCACTGACTCACGCACCTGATTTGAAATATTACTGAAAAATGCATTATACCATTCAATATCATTATTTACATCAAACGTATAATCGAACTTAAGATGCAACCCCGTCTGCAACTGTTGTTCTGAATACGTTCGTTCAAGCATGTCGCTCAAGCGCACAGCCGACTCGTTCTGATTCATATTATCGGTAAAGAACAAACTACTTTTAGTGCGGTAAGTATTTTGCAGGCTACCGGCAAAAATAAAGCCAAACCGATTGTCAAACAACCTATTTCCCACTGTCAAACCCGCTACAATATCAGGCATCGGGTGATAATACTTAAGTGAGGTAGTGCCTTTCTTGAAATCATCAAGAGTCGCACTATAATCCGCGCCGAAAGCCTCACGCGGTGATTCGCCTGTAATATTGCCATGATCAAATCCGGTAAATTTATGGTCGATGTTCATAGTGTTGTACCCAACAGCGGCATTAACGTTGAACATGAAACGCGAGGGTGCATTTTTCATCACCATATTAACGACACCACCAGTAGCATCCCCTTCCATATCGGCAGTAAGTGATTTGGTTACCTCAAGGCGATCGAGCAAGTCGCTCGGGAAGATGTTGAGCGGGACATAACGGTTAGCATCATCGGGACTTGGAATTTTCACTCCATTGACAAGAGTATAATTATACCTTTTATCCATGCCTCGTAAGATGGCATATTGTTCATTGTCGCTACTGCCCTTGTCAAGCACCACTCCAGATATACGCTGCAACACCCCTGCCACGTTTAGGTCGGGTGACACTTCTATACTATTAGCACTCACAATGTTCAAAATGTTGGCAGATGTGCGTTCTATCATACGTGCATTTACGTCGCTACGCCTATTTGCACTGCCAATCACTGCAACTTCTCCTAACATTGTCCCCTCGGGAATCAGTGCCACATTCACAGAAGCATTACCCGATACAGCGACTTCTTGATTACGATAGCTCACGTAGTGCCATACCAATGTTGCACTGTTTCCATCAGGTATTTCAATTACATAAGATCCATCCAATCCCGACGAAGTGCTGATATTCGGGATTTCTTTACATGAAATTATGGCTCCAATAAGAGTTTCTCCAGTAGTTGAATCGGTTACTATACCTTCTACTCTATATGCACCGGCTGTTACTGTAGTTATGAGAAAAATTGCGACTAAGAATATTGATTTCATATTACATGTTCTGCAAATCCTGCCGCAAAAGTATAGGTATGAAATTACAATGGCTTTACATAAATATTACAATTTCATAACACTTTGAAGATTACCTGCAAAATCCGGAAATCTACAAAGCAGAATATCTGCACTATAAATGAAATGTTGAACAAACTTTTTCAATCATGCACATTTATCAACAGTCACTTCAGCCAATAACCTTTTATTCAGGCAAATACTCAATAAACACAAAAAAAGCGAAGACACTTTCCCATATCGCATCTTCACTTATGGCATTTTAAGAGATTGGTTCTCTAATTTTGAATCGGACGACAAGCACCAATATATCGTTTCTGGTAATATTCTTCATCCGGATACTTGCTTACGCACACTCCTTGCGAAGAACTGGCATGAATAAAACTAAATCCAACACCTGAGCTATCCACCTCTGTCACTATACCCACATGTCCGATATTTCTGTTCACAGCCCGACCGTTAAAGAACACAAGATCTCCCGGGCGAAGTTCATCTTGTTCCACTTTCTCTCCATCGTTGATTTGCTGACGAGAAGTACGGTTTAGCGCATAACCGAATTGCCCGAACACATAACTCGTAAATCCGGAACAGTCAAACGCTTTCGGACCGACAGCACCACGACAGTAATGTGTACCCATAAATGAAACGGCAAAATCAAGCATCTTCTGTATCAATATACTCGCACTGTCGGGACTTTCATGACAACCTTTTACGCCATCCTTCCAGAAGCACACACTGTTGTAAACATTCACATAATCGGTAGCAGCAAGCACATCGGCATCATAATGATTGTATAACGATGATTGCTGCAATTGTTCAAGCACAGTACCCGGTTTACGAGAATCAAGCATCTGCCCTTTCATTGGAACAGACAACAGCACCACAACCATCACAACTGCAAACCAACACAATATTTTATTTATAACAAACTTCATCATCTAAATCTAACATTTCCGTTTACAAAAATAACAAAAAATCGGCACTTTCACAACTTTAACAAAGTTTACATTCGAATCCAACACTTTAACCATTTAATTATACTCACAGTAAAATTGAAGCGGAACTTGCAACTTTAAATCAAATTAATACGTGTTCAAGCCACACCTTACCAAACACAACCTTTACAGTAGAAAAAATTCGACATTCAAGCAGATGGTTGTAGCCTCTTAACATATTTCTTTTATCGAGCGCAATATGTAACTAATTTCAACTTAACTCATATTTTTTTGTAACAACAATCACACTTTGGCACAAAACAACAATAATTTTGTAAAATCATGCATTTGCAATTTGCCATTGCGCCAACCTTACGTTAAATTTGCAACAAAATACCAAAACGCAAGAATAATGAATAAAAATCTGCATAATAATGCCGTGTTACTGATGCACTGCCCCGACCAACCCGGCATACTTGCCTCGTTAACGGAGTTTATCAATACAAATGGTGGCAATATATTATATCTCGACCAATACGTTGACCGTGTCAATGCCATATTTTATATGCGTGTAGAGTGGGATTTGGATAATTTTCTAATACCCAAAGACAAAATTAATGATTATGTTTACACTCTTTACGCACAAAGGTATAATATGGAATTCAGCGTGTCCTTTACAGACAAACCTCAACGCATGGCTATATTTGTTTCAAAAATGTCACATTGCCTTTATGATATTTTAGCACGATACACCGCCGGAGACTGGGATGTAGAAGTCCCACTTATCATCAGCAACCATCCCGACCTTGAAATTGTAGGCAAGCAGTTCAATATTCCATACTATATCATACCGGTCAACCGAGACAATAAAGCCGAGATGGAAGCAAAGGAGTTTCAATTGCTCGAAGAACATAACATAGATTTTGTAGTACTTGCCCGATACATGCAAGTGTTGTCGGAAGATTTCATCAATCGCTATCCCAACCGTATCATCAACATACATCACTCGTTCCTACCGGCTTTTGTAGGTGCCAAGCCATACCATGCAGCTTATGAACGTGGCGTAAAATTGATAGGAGCCACAAGCCACTATGTCACCTCTGAACTTGATGCCGGTCCCATCATTGAACAAGATATCGTAAGAATTACGCACAAGGACACCGTGGCCGACCTCATTCATAAAGGGCGCGACCTTGAAAAAATAGTCCTTTCACGCGCCGTTGAGAAACATATCCAACGCAAAATATTGTCGTTCCGGAACAAAACCATCGTATTCAGTTAACTGCTTATGAGTACGGTAATCATAAAATACAATGCAGGAAACGTGTTCTCGGTACAATGTGCATTACAACGGTTGGGCGTGGAATCGATGGTTACCGATAACAAGAATGAAATATGCAATGCACAACGAGTGATTTTTCCCGGAGTGGGCGAAGCTTCGACTGCAATGCAATATCTGCGCAAGCATAATCTGGATACCATAATCAAATCATTGCAATGTCCTGTACTCGGCATCTGCATAGGGATGCAATTGCTATGCAAGCACTCACAAGAAGGAGATACCGACTGCATAGGAGTTTTTGACACTGAAATACAACGTTTTGATAACAGCACCAATACCGACTTGAAAATTCCGCAAGTAGGATGGAACACGATTACCATACCGCACAATAGTTTCATTCCTCAAGAACTCAACCAACAATACGTGTATTTTGTACACAGCTATTATGCACCTCTATGCGATAACACAGCAGCAGTTTCCGACTATATCTCCCCTTATAGTGCAGCGTTGCAGAAAGACAATTTTTATGCAACCCAATTCCATCCCGAAAAAAGTGGAAGTGCCGGTGAAATGATATTAAAAAAATTTTTGGAGCTATGATAAACATAATTCCTGCCATCGATATAATTGATGGCAAATGCGTCAGACTGACACAAGGCGACTATAACAAGCTATCGGAATATGGCAATCCTCTCGACTTAGCTCTTGCCTTCGAGGATGCCGGCTGCAAGCGACTGCATCTTGTTGACCTCGATGGAGCCAAAGCAAGCCATATCATCAACTATAAGATACTTGAAACACTTGCAACGCGCACACAGTTGGTGATAGACTTTGGTGGAGGGATAAAAAACGACGATGACATAAGAATTGCTTTTAACAGTGGTGCTTCTATAGTCACAGGTGGGAGCGTTGCCGTCAAGCGACCCGAAATATTCCTAAGTTGGCTGTCAAAATATGGCAGTGACCGTGTAATACTCGGAGCCGATGCACGAAACGGCAAAATTGCAACTGACGGTTGGCAAAAAAACAGTGATTACGAAATAATCGATTTTATTGGCGAATACATCAGCAAAGGTGTTTCTCAGACCATTTGCACAGACATAAGTTGCGATGGCACTTTGCAAGGCCCATCCATAGAATTATACAAAAAAATAATCGAATACTACCCCGACTTAAACGTGATTGCAAGTGGGGGTGTCGGCTCAATGTCAGATGTCGAACAGCTCAACGACATCGGCATCAGACAAGTCATTGTTGGGAAAGCCATCTACGAGAACAAAATCACATTAAAGGAAATAGAATCGTTAAATGTAAGTAATCGATATGCTTGCTAAACGCATAATACCCTGTTTAGATGTGAAAGACGGCATGACCGTCAAAGGTGTAAACTTCGTCAACTTCCGCTCGGCAGGTGATCCCGTGGAACTTGGGAAACGTTACAGCGACGAAGGTGCTGATGAACTTGTCTATCTCGATATCACTGCTTCATACGAAGGACGCAAAACGTTTGTCGAACTGGTAAGACGTGTAGCACAAACCGTCAACATACCGTTCACCGTGGGCGGTGGGATAAGTTCGGTTAGCGATGTCGATACATTGCTTGACAACGGAGCTGACAAGGTTTCGATTAATAGTTCGGCTCTCAATCGTCCACAGTTAATCAATGAAATTGCACGGCAATTCGGCAACCAAGTGTGTGTGGTTGCAATCGATGCCAAATTTATAGACGGCAAATGGATATGCCATGAAAAAGGCGGCCACAAAGCCACTAACCGTACGCTTTATGAGTGGGCTCACGAAGCGCAAGAACGTGGAGCGGGAGAAATATTGTTTACAAGCATGGATCATGATGGGGTAAAAAACGGATATGCCTGCGAAGCACTTGCTCAATTGCACGACCATCTGCAAATACCCGTCATTGCATCCGGTGGATGCGGTCGGTCTGAACACATATCCGACGCTTTCAAATATGGCAAAGCCGATGCAGCTCTTGCCGCTAGCGTTTTCCACTTCGGCGAGATACATATTCCCGATTTAAAACAATATTTGCATTCACAAGGCTTACAAATCAGAATTTAGCGTACGGATAAGAATGGTAATGTGCATATAGCCCTGACACTTGAAATAAATTTTCTATTGTTGGGGTACAATAACGACAAAACAGTTTCTTTTACTAAACAAATTTTAGTACTTTTGCAATATATAACATAACAACAATAAGGTCTATGAACGACAGCAAATTGATGACGCGTGCCGCCGATAACATACGCATTTTATCGGTTGCCATGGTCGAAAAAGCCAAATCGGGACATCCCGGAGGTGCTATGGGTGGAGCCGACTTCATAAACGTGCTTTTCTCGGAATTTATGATTTACGATCCCGAAAATCCCTATTGGGAAGGACGTGACCGCTTTTTTCTCGACCCCGGTCATATGTCGCCCATGCTATATTCAGTACTCGCCATGGCTGGGAAATACACAATTGACGACATCAAAACATTCCGTCAATGGGGTTCGCTATGTCCGGGACATCCCGAACTTGACGTAAAGCATGGCATCGAAAACACATCGGGACCACTCGGGCAAGGGCATTGTTATGCCGTTGGTGCCGCAATAGCTGCCAAATTCCTTGCTGCCCGCCTCGGCAACGAAGTAATGGAGCAGACCATATATGCTTATATTTCCGACGGGGGTATTCAAGAAGAAATTTCACAAGGAGCAGGAAGAATAGCCGGAACTCTTGGATTGGATAACCTTGTGATGTTCTACGATGCAAACGACATACAACTTTCAACCACATGCCATGCGGTTTCCAATGAGGACGTTGCAATGAAATACCGTTCATGGGACTGGTACGTCATAGAGATTGACGGAAATAATCCCGATGAAATACGCCAAGCCTTGCAGAAGGCCAAAGCCGAGAAAGAACGCCCCACACTAATAATTGGCAATACCGTGATGGGAAAAGGTGCATTAAAGGCTGATGGCACAAGCTATGAGCATGATTGCGGCACACACGGAGCTCCCCTCGGAAACGGTGCTTACATCAATACGATAAAGAATCTCGGAGGTGACCTCGACAATCCATTTATAATATTCCCCGAAGTGCAAGAACTTTATGACCGCCGTAAGGCAGAATTAAAGGAAATAGTTGCCGGGAAATATGCGGCAAAGGCAATATGGGAAAAAGAGAATCCCAAATTGGCTGCAAAATTGAAATTTTTCTTCAGTGGTAAAATCCCCGAAATTGATTGGGATACCATTAAGCAGAAGGCCGGCGGTCCTACCCGTGCAGGTTCGGCTGTTGTGCTTGGCGTACTTGCCGAACAGATCGAAAACATGATTTGTTCATCAGCCGACTTATGCAATTCCGATAAGACCGAAGGATTCTTGAATAAAACCCACGCATTTGCCAAAGGAGATTTTTCGGGAGCATTCCTTCAAGCCGGTGTCGCCGAGTTGACAATGGCATGCTGCTGCATAGGTATGGCATTGCATGGAGGTGTTATCGCATCTTGCGGCACATTTTTTGTCTTTTCCGATTATATGAAACCTGCCATACGCATGGCTGCACTGATGGAGTTGCCAGTAAAATTCATTTGGTCGCACGATGCATTCCGCGTAGGAGAAGACGGACCCACACACCAACCCATAGAGCAGGAAGCTCAGATAAGGCTACTTGAAAAATTGCAAAACCATAGTGGGCATAACTCCATGCTCGTGTTACGTCCTGCCGATGTAGATGAAGCTACACAAGCATGGCGACTTGCAATGGAAAACACCAATTCACCAACAGGGCTTATATTCTCGCGTCAAAATGTGGATAATCTACCTCAAGGGAATGATTACAAACTCACCGCCAAAGGTGCATATATAGTTGCGGGCTCAGATGAAAATCCCGATGTAACACTTGTAGCCAGCGGTTCAGAGGTATCCACGCTTGTGGCAGGTGCTGCATTGTTGCGCAACGACGGCATCAGGGTACGCATTGTTTCAGTTCCGTCTGAAGGACTATTCCGCACTCAAAGCAAAGAATATCAAGAAAGTGTTATCCCGAGCGAAGGTAAGATATTCGGTCTCACTGCAGGAATGCCTGTAACATTACAAGGTCTTGTCGGCAACCACGGCAAAATTTGGGGACTCAACTACTTCGGCTATTCTGCACCCTACAAAACGCTTGACGAAAAATTCGGTTTTACGGCTCAAAATGTTTACAAGCAAGTGAAGTCTATGATATAACAAATACAACGGCCTCAACCATTCTGTTAACGGGAAATACCACATCGCATGGTATTCCCCGTTCGTTTTTATCATTCAGCTCCTTTTTCCGTAAGCATTTCCCTGCCTCAAAAAAAACCGGCTACCTCGCAAAGGCAACCGGCACAAAGTAAACACGGAAATTATAATTTTATTTTGTCTAAAATCCCTTTGTGTAACACTTGTTAAAACAAGATTTGTAGCAGTTTAAGGTTAATTTCAAAAAAAGTCTATGTTATTCATAGACCGAGCTTTATCGAACATTATTCTTTTCTCACAAGAAAAATAATGCAGCCTCGTTGTTCATAGGCTGCACAAATATACAAATTTTATTCTAAATACAAAAAATAAATCACACATTATTCATCCTCTTCGAAATTTACAGGAATTTCCCGTTTTAAACTCATTTCAAGAGAAATAAGTGTTTCGGTCGCAGTTACACCCGGTATATGTTGGATTTTATCGTTAAGCAATTCCATAAGATGCTGATTATCCCGTGCATACAATTTAATCAACATCGTATAGGGGCCTGTAGTAAAATGGCACTCCACCACTTCACGTATTTTCTCCAATTCCGGCACTGCGTCGCGGTACATCGAGCCACGTTCAAGTTTAACCCCAATATAAGTACATGTAGCATAACCAAGTACTTTGGGATTGACATTATATCCCGACCCTGTGATGACATTCATGTCAATCATGCGTTGAATGCGCTGATGAATTGCAGCCCGAGACACTCCGCACTCGACAGCCACATCTTTCGATGGAATACGCGCATTCTTCATTATAATCTGTAAGATCTTGCGATCAAGGTTATCTATTTTTTCCATATACAATTTAACATTTATAATATGCAAATATATGGCATTTTTTCAACAAAACACAGAATTAGATGGCAAAATGTCTAAAATACATCGCATATTAACTCTTTTTTATTCAGCATTACTTAACATGGTAATGGAAACGCATAATCAAGCCTCGTCGTAAAAAGCAACGGTTGCCGACAAAAGGAACACCCTCATGCTCGGCAACCGTTAATATCATTTTCTATCGTACTTTGCCTATTTCTTAGACTTCGGTGGTTCGACACCCACAGTTTCAACCTCAAAAACAAGAGCTTCATTAGGTCCAATTTTCGAGCCACGACCATCAACACCGTAAGCTAATTCTCCCGGGACATAAAGAATGTACGATGCACCCGGACTCATCATCAACAAACCTTCCTTAAATCCGGGAACTACACTTGTCACGCCCATGGCTCTTGCCTCTTTCGATTCATCAAATACCGTACCATCGATCTTGCTGCCTTTGTATTTCACCATAACTCGGTCGGTAGTCTTAAACTGTACGCCATTACCATTTTTTATCACTTTGTACGCCAATCCGCTTTTGGTAACTTTCACATCGGGATCGTTATTTGCAATGCTATCAATAAATTGTTTGCCGGCAGCTTTGTTGGCAATAGCGCGCGGGTCACGTTCTTTTGCTACACGCATTTCTTTTTGCAACATCATGTTTACACGCCCTTGCAACATCATAGGGTTTACGGCCGAGTCACTCAAGAATGCTCTCTTAAACTCCGACACCATTAGATATGTGTTAAGTTGTACATCGTTTTGTTCACGCAAATTCTTTGTCATGTCAATGATTTGCGCACCAACCATCATGCCGCGGCGATAACTATCTTGTGTGGTATCAAGATTTACCGCCATCTCAAAACCACGCATGAATGCTTCTTTGTCGAATGTAGAATCACCTCTCGTAAATTGGTCCGACATACCATATCCATACATTTCACCCATGGCCACGCTCAATGAATCAAGCGAGTTGCTTGGCTTGCCTTTATCGGCAGAGATACCATTGCAGCTTACCATTACCGACATTACGGCAACTGCGACTGCAAAAATCGAAATTTTTTTCATTTTTTGATTTGTTTATTTATTTTCTATACCTGTTTTTTAGCCAATCTTTATAAGTTGGATGTCAAAAATCAACGTCATGTTCGGCCCGATAATGCCACCGGCACCTTGCGGTCCGTAAGCAAGATCCGACGGGACAAAAATACGCCATTCAGCTCCGGGCTTCATCATCTGCAACGCTTCTACCCAACCGGGGATAACCTGCGACACTCCAAATGTTGATGGCTCTCCGCGCTCAACAGAGCTATCAAATACACGTCCGTCGATTAATGCTCCCGTGTAATGCACGGTCACAGTGTCGGTCGGACGCGGAGATGCGCCTTCACCTTCTTTGATTATTTCATATTGCAATCCACTCGCCGTAGTATGTACTTCAGGGCGCTTGGCATTTTCAGAAAGATACTGCTCACCAGCACGCTTGTTTACGTCTTGCAACCTAGCTTCCATCTCGGAAAAAAATTCATTCACTATACGTTTTGCCTCATCGGTTGACATTTGCGAGCTGTCGCTCTCATATGCAGCTTTCACTCCCGCAGCAAAATCTTCGTAATTCAATTTCTCAATACCCGAGCGCATGAAATTGCCTCCCATGCTAAGCCCCAAAGCATAGCTCAATTTATCCATATATGTCTTATTACGTCCAACGATTTTTACATCATCATAACCACATTACGACATACCGTCGCAAAATTCAGCTACAAAGGTAGAGTTAAATACAATTGCCGGCATTTTATTTTGAATAAAAAATATTAAATTTGCCACTACAACGTGAGAAAAAGACATCAACCAATTCATTCAATTAAAATAAATCATGAAGAAATTAGTGGTTTCCACCGGAGCAGGCATAAGTGCCGAAAGCGGTCTGTCAACCTACCGTGATGCCGGCGGATTATGGGATAAATATCCTGTCATGCAGGTGACAAGTGCCGACGGGTTCCGCCACAACCCTGCCCTGATTCACAAATTCTATACCGAACTACGTGAGCAACTAATCAAATGCCAACCCAACGCAGCACACTATGGACTAAAAGAACTTGAAAAACATTTCGATGTAAGAATTATCACACAAAACGTGGATGACCTGCACGAGCGTGCCGGTAGTTCCCACGTGTTGCACTTGCATGGAGAACTGATGAAAGTGCGTTCAATGACACATCCCGAGCGAGTGTATGACGTGCGCGACGTGACCGGAGAAAGCCTCGAAACGACACTTGACACACGCGACAAATACGGCGATCCCATACGTCCTCACATCGTGTTCTTCCAAGAACCCGTACCAAACTTCGAAACAGCTGCCGCACTATCCGAAGAGGCTGACATATTTGTCGTAATTGGCACATCGCTTGTGGTATATCCTGCAGCAAGCCTGATTTCATATGTGCGCCGCGGAGTTCCCATCTACTACATCGATCCACACCCTGCCAACACAGGTTCGCTTCACGTAAACATCATCCGCAAAAAAGCCACCGAAGGTGTGAACCACCTCATCAAGCTCCTGAGTGCCGAAGAGTCACCCTCATAGGAATTGCACAAAACAGCTTCTTTTTTGCATGTTTTTTGAAAATAACTTAACTTTGTACTTACAAACGAGATACATTTTATCTCTCATTAACAACAAAATATTATCTTCTTAGCATATTGGCAAGAACGATGAAAGTGAAAATACACCGCGAGGGGCTCAACATACTGATAGCGTTGCTATTCATTTTACTGATAATAAACATCTCGGCGTGGGTATTCATTGAATATAAGATTATCCCTTCTATATTCATTGCAATCTCGGCCATAATGTACTTATTGGCAGTAAACTTTTTTCGTAGCCCACGCCGCCGTTTCAAAGGCGACCCCACAAATGCTGTAGTAGCCTCAGCCGATGGTACCGTAGTGGCTCTTGAAGAAGTGTATGAAGACGAATACCTTCATCGCAACGCCATACAGTTATCCATCTTTATGTCGGTGTTTAACGTCCATGCCAATTGGCCTTCAGTTGAAGGTACGGTAGAATACGTCAAGCACCATTCAGGTCGTTTCCTTGCCGCCTATCTGCCCAAGTCGAGCAGCGAAAACGAGCGGTCGGCAATAGTAATCCGCGCAACGAACGGAGATGAAATTTTAATGCGACAGATAGCCGGAGCCATCGCGCGACGTATAGTCACATACGCCGAACCAGGTGATTACGTGACCCTTGACCAACATATCGGCTTCATAAAGTTCGGCTCACGTGTCGATATTTTCCTTCCACTAAACGCCGAAATATTGGTAAAACTCGGTGATAAGACCATAGGAGGCATTACACAAGTGGCACGATTGAAATAGCCACTCAACAATCCATCCAAACAAACCTTTAATATGAACCTACTTAAATCAATAAAGAACAACATACCCAATGCCATCACCTGCATGAACTTGCTATCGGGATGCCTTGCCTGCATTTGCGCTTCTCACGGCAGTATGCACCTCGACGGCAATCCTGAAGCCATCACATATTACCAACTGTCGTTCGTCATGATAGCGGCAGCAGCCGTGTTCGACTTTTTCGATGGTTTTGTGGCACGGTTGCTGAACGCTGTTTCGCCCATAGGCAAAGAACTCGATTCCTTGTCCGATTGCGTCAGTTTCGGCCTTGCCCCAGCCTTGATTCTATATTTCATGATACAAGAATCCTACCCTGGCTCGTGGATAGCCTATTGCGCCCTGCTCGTGGCCATATTCGGAGCGGTAAGACTTGCCTGCTTCAACACCGACGACACACAAACAGAATCGTTCGTAGGCCTGCCAATCCCTGCCAACGCTATTTTCTGGATAGGATTCTGCGACTACTTCTACACATTGCCGGCAAACAATGCCAACAAATACACCATTCTCGCATTCATCATCGTGCTGAGTTACGCAATGGTAAGCCGCATGAGAATGTTCTCACTTAAATTCAAACACTACCACTTCGGTGGCAACTTGCACCGTTACCTACTCATTATCAGTGCTGTTATATCAATTGCATTCATGGGGGTGAAAGGGCTTGCCGTGGCTATAATCCTCTATTTCATCCTCGCTTTGATTTTCGAACGTAGCGAAAAAGCTGCAGTAAAGCATTGACCGCCGCCGTTGTCGTTTTAAGCATATTTAGGACACGACACTTGCTATATTTTGGCTTTTTCCCGATATTTGTAAACCGGAGAAACACCGAGATGGCACAATGTTTGCTTTTTATTGTCGTGAATCAATGATAAGATATAACAAATGGAACTCATAATACTGCTCTTAATCTTCTTTCTGTTGATAAAAGCCGGCTTGAAGAGATGGCTGCAAATGCGACAATTGAAAAAAAAATTCCAAAACACACAACGGCAATATGGCAACAACCGTCAAAATTACAGCAACCAAAGTACCAGAAACCATACCAATGGTGGAAAACGTCACCATCAAGGTAAAATCTTCAGCCGAAGCGATGGCGAATATGTCGATTTTGAAGAAATAATCGAGAATCGGCAATCGGTACAATACGTGGAAATACACGATGCAGAGCCTCGTATCACTGATGTAAAATTCGAAGACCTGTAAACGTTTCCTTTACCTCCTTAATACCACAATCTACCAAATCCTCACTGCAACCACACACGCGACAACAAACCATTTTTAATCCATTTAATCCTACCACTTGCCTGGCAACACTTTTCGCAGGACATTCCAACATTCTTCATTTAACCCAAATCGGTCATTAGGATTTCACAGTGTTGTAAGGCAGTGAGAAATC
>CAYNBZ010000015.1:0-40869 GCA_964395975.1 uncultured Muribaculaceae bacterium
GCATAGGCTCACCTGTGAAGGGTGTCAACATAGTGAAAAAGGCCGACGGCAGCACAGTCAAGGTGGTGGTGAAGTAACTCTCCCCCCGACACACGCAAGGCATCTACTGCCTTGGGCGTGTCCGACACGGGAAAAGTGGCTGTGCATATCGCGCAGCCACTTCTGTTTCCCCTGTGTGTCATGTTTTTAAATTCCATATGTAATTTGAAAAAAGCAAAACCAAAATAGATACTTCCGAAGAAAAATCAATAACGCGCCCGAACCCTGGGCTTTTGCCCTTTGGCCTCCGGCGCGTTTTTTTATGCCACCTCCCCTAAAGAAGTTTCTCCTCCTCAAATTGGCTAACATATACGCTTATCCCCACCAAATTTCTACTGAGCCTTGCTTAATCATAACACGACGGTATCAAAATGATTAAAAGAGGAAAGAAAATTGGGAAAACTCTTCTGAATTTCCCCAATCTTCTTTCCTCTTGTGCGCATGAAGGGACTCGAACCCCCACTCCTCACGGAACCAGATCCTAAGTCTGGCGCGGCTACCAATTACGCCACATGCGCAAAAGTGATGCAAAGTTACATATTTTTTTCAAAAATACAAATACCTATAAAAGTCTTTTGTGCCATTTGCTGTTACTATCATATAAAAACATGACATATTATTTACAAAAATCAAATGAAAGCCATGTTTTTACATTCACGAAACAGAGAACAATTTACCAAAATTTGTTTTGGATTTTATTGTATTGGAAACCAACGGTCGCAAGACGATTCTCAAGCCAGTTGCGATCGATTTGCATATCATTACACATTTCATCGAGTGAGCCATACCGGTCACGCAGTTTCATGTTTACAAAACTCAATAACATCATTACATCAGTTGGTAATTCAGCCATAACCTTATCTTTTAATTATAAACACGCTTCAAATTTATAGCATTTGTCCGTAACTGGCAACACAATATTGACAAATATGGAAATTTTATTCTGCCTTCATTGTAAATGAACGAATTACCCGAGCAGCAACATAAACAATTATCAACATAAGCACTATAGTCACAGAAGTCGGAACACTCATAAAGTAAACACCAAAAAAATAGCTGCCTAACAATCCTGCAAGTGAACACAACAGACTTGTAATTACCGAAAGCAGCATCATCTTTCCAAACCGTCCGGCAAACAGTTCGGCAATCATTTGTGGCATTGTAAGCAATGACATAAGCAACATTATGCCTATCAATCTTATGGTCAGCACCACGCACAATGCCACCAACACCGACATCATGCAATTAACCAATTTAACATGTACCTGTTTGGTGGCAGCAAAATCGCGGTCGAAAGCACAAGCTACAATTTGACGATAGAACAAAACGAAAAACGCTGAAAGCACCACAAGAAACATTATAAAAGCTATAATATCGGCGTTGCTGATATTCAGAATGTTACCGAATAGAAACGAATTAAGGTCCGGCACATATCCGGGAGTGAGGAATATAAACAACGTACCTATTGCCATACCGAAAGCCCAAACCACTGAAATAGCCGAATCTTCACGCACGTTGTGACGTGCTGCCATCCAATCAACACCAATCGATGACACTACAGCAAACACTCCGGCAGCAATTATAGGATTAAAACCTAAATAATAGCCAAGTCCGAGTCCACCAAAACAAGCGTGTGTAATTCCACCGGTAATAAACACCATGCGACGAGTGACGATATACGTACCTATCATAGCCGAAGCTATGCTTACAAGCAGCACTCCGAGCAAAGCATTTTGGAAAAATGTATAATTGAATATGTCGAGCATTTATTATGCTATTTATTGATCGTTTGGCGTGCTTCAGAAGCAAGCATCACGAGTTCATCTCGCACAACCGATGGCAATTCTATTTCACGCAACTGAATCGAACGCGCCCATCCGCTTATTTCATCAGGACGCAACGTGTAGAGTACATCTCTGAATTGTTCAATCTGTTCATCAGTATATTCATCAGCTTTCTTGCCTCGATATGCATCGAGTTCCTCATCTTCATAATATTCTATTTCTTTGCTCACACCTGCAAGCAACGACTCCTTTTCACACACCAGGTGCTCTCCACAACACCCTTCAGGTCGTGGTGAAACCGAAACTTCATTCTTGGCAGCATCTTCTTTGTCGGTAAGGCGATGATGTATGTATAATACGACACCGGTCACCACCAGAGCAAGCAACATCCACATGGCACCCATCATAGCTCCATCTCCTTTAATTCAAATCCACATAAAGCAAGATGTTTCCAAAAATCCGGATACGACTTAGATACGACATCAACATCGGCAATTACCAATCCCTTGAAAAGAACAGATGCAGGGGCAAAAGCCATTGCCATCCGATGATCGTCGAACGTTTCTATCACAGGTCTCTCTTCTGACGGCTTCTTTCTTCCATTCCAACAAAGACTGTAATTATCCCCCACTTCAACCTCATACCCCAATTTGAGCAATTGGGAGCGTAATGCCTCTATGCGATCGGTTTCTTTTATCCTAAGTGTTTGCAGTCCCGTAAGACGGAAGTGAAATCCATGTAAGCAAGCTGCCACAGCGATTGTCTGGGCAAGATCGGGATTATCAGATAAATCCTTTTCAAAAAAGCCATGGTTTTCAAGAGGAACGTTGTATAAATCAATGACATTGCTGCCATCTTTTCGACCTTTGACATCCACGCCAAAGCAACATTTATAAAATTTACACATCCGAGCATCACCTTGCAGACTGTTGTCGAACAATCCTCGCAACGAAATATGCGAATCAGGTTGTAACGATTGCAACGCAAACCAATAACTTGCTGCCGACCAGTCGTTCTCAACCAAAAAGTCGGCAGGAGGATTATACACGCCATGAAGTTGAATTGCGCTACCGTTAAAATGCGTCTCTATGCCAAATTCATTCATCACGCCGAGCGTCATGTCGATATATGGCCGCGAGATAATCCCTCCCACAAGATTTACTTTCTCACACCCAACTATGGGGGCAATCATAAGCAATGCCGAAATAAATTGCGAACTCATTGCAGCATCGATAGTCATGCTTCGGCATCGGTAATTCCGACCATGTATTTCTATCGGTGGGAAACCTTCTTCATCTACATATCTAATATCGGCTCCACAGGCATTCAACGCAGCAACAAGCGGCTTTATTGGCCTCCGGCGCATTCGTTCCGAGCCATCAAGGACTACGGTACGCCCGTCTTGAAGTGAAAAATATGCAGTGAGAAAACGCATTGCCGTCCCTGCTGCTCCAATGTTTATCACTGTATCATTGCACGACAAAGCGTTGATCATTGCAAGAGTGTCATCACATTGTGCCAAATTTCTTATTTCACAACGATCTCCCGACAATGCATTGATAATCAACACCCTGTTACTTATGCTTTTGGATGCCGGCAAATCAATTTCACCATCAATCATCGATGGAGCTGTAATGGAATAATTCATAGCACCACAAAATTAAAAACACTTTCGCTCATCTACAAATTTAAACCTGCTCTCTTAATTGATTTGACGAGCAATATCCATCTTTCTTTCAAAGAAGCCTCTCACTAAAACGCTTCGTTGACGTTGAACATAAAACTATACTGACCCGGCTTCCCGAAACCTACGTCAAGCCTGACATTTACACGTTTTTTAAACTCCCAACGATAACCAACACCATAGTTTGGCAATATGTGTTTAAACGAATCTTTATCATGAAATACATTGCCCGCACCAACCCACACTACGGCACCGACACGCCGCCATATATGTTGCCGCAATTCCACTTGTGCTGCAATATAATGATGGTCGCGATAACGTCCCTCATAATAACCGCGCATGGTAGAAATACCGCCAAGTTTCGACATCATGGCCCACGACGGGTTGCCAAAGTTGAACTTTCCACGCAAATCACCGGCAATCAACCCACCAGTCCACACCTGTTTATATATACTGGCTATAAACTCAGTCGAGCTAAAAGCATAATTGTTCCACAACCAATGCGGACGAAACATCTGGTTGACACACACATACACCCCTCGGCTTGCATTGTTTATGAAATCTCGCGAGTCGTATTGCACCGTCAATCCTATGCCATAATTGCGAGTAATCAAGTCCATACCCTCAAAAAGATAAATATCGTCTTCGTCAACCCCGCCTCCACGTACATAATCCCATGAAAGTAACATACCGACATATAGATTCTCATACACTTTCGCCATGAATTCGCCTTTTATCTCGGCTTGCCAACGATCCATTTTCGTGCGATTATCATCATTATCGCCATTATCAAAACCTATTCCCCAATAATAAGACGGCATCGAATAGAAATTGGTCGTATAATTTATTCTAAACCGTTCATCTTGAAATATGTTGTTACCCTTCACTCCTATCATATAGAAGCCTGTGGTTGACACACTGCCGAAAATAGATACGCTCGATGGCTGAAGTTCACGAGCACATCCCTTTATGCGATAAAGTCCTGACCCGACAATACCGATTCCCACACCCAACGATGAATTATAAAATGGACCGCCTATAAAGCTCATATCAAATTTCTTTTCGGGGTGCTCCTTGTTTGCATTGCCGAAGTAGTCGAAAAAACGTTGTATGGCACTACGTTTTTTAACTATACTGTCAGAAGTTACAACATTATCCTCTGCAATATTATCTATCCGGTTATAAGCAGTTTCAACAAGTACCTGTCCAGCCACCGTGTCGCATTCGAATATTTCCTCACTCCTCGCCTCAATCGAGGTAAGCATCAACACGACACATATCAATATCAAATTTCTCACTATGCATCATTAAGATAAAACAGCACAAATATACGTAATTTTCATGTAACACATTTTGGCACTCTCCAAATTTACCAATATTTATATACATCACAAGATAAACATGAACAGTAATCCAATATTTTCACAAATTTCATATAGTTCACTCATTTTAAAAAAATGATAACTTATGAATTTGGAATTAGGTAAACATGGCTTGTATTTGCGCCCATAGCTTACTATCTTTGCGGAAACATCATGTAATAACATACAAAACCAATTAAAACTCATGAAATACAATTGTCTTACAATTACAGCCTTTGCAACGGCAATGACACTTGCCACAACTGCATGTGGACATAAAGGAACCCAAATCGACAAAGTAGAAAAACCGTTGCCCGTGGTCACTGTCATCTGCGATGGCGTAACAACTCTTGAGATAGACTCGACAACCACGCTCATAACACTACGTGACAATCCTGAGCCATCGTCACAGCCCAACAAACTATTTTACGGCAAAGACAACAAGGATTCAGCCAAAGTGGAACAACTTTCGCCAAACGGAACGGTTCCGTCGTCAATACACAGCTTTCTCGTAAAGAAAGACAATAAGCTCACACTATTCGATACCGGCATAGGGAGCGACAAAGGCGGAATGTTGCTTGCCCGACTTGATTCGGCAGGTTTCAGCCCCGAGAATATCGATTACATCATCATAACCCACTTCCATGGCGACCATATCGGAGGGATGTTACGTGGTGACAGCGCAGTATTCACCAGAGCCGAAGTATTTGTTCCTCAAATAGAATACCAATATTGGGCATCGCAATCCAATCCGAATGGGCAGCTTGCAATGAAAACAATGGCAGCATACGGTGACCGACTGCACCAATTCAGTTATACCGACACCACGGCTCTTCCTCTCGGCATTCGCGCAATGGCTGCCATAGGACATACACCCGGACACACAGTGTATGGCGTGAGCCACAACCATCTGCTGATAGCCGGCGACTTAATGCACGGATATGACCTGCAAATTAAAGACATGGACATTTCACCCTATTACGATATCAATCCCGTACAAGCAGCAGAATCGCGCAAATTTTTCTTCCAATTTGCCAAAAACAAACACATGATAATGGCCGGAATGCATCTGCCGGGGAACGGTGTTCTCATCGAGGTTCAATAGTCTCATCAATTCTTTCTACATATTAAAATACAGAGCCATTGTATTGGCGGCTCTGTATTTTTTGTTTCATGATTCTCTATATAGGTACCTCTTTACCATATAGAAAACAACTGTAACATAGGCGCAAGCATTGCATAAAAAACTATCCACACAAGCCCGAATGCTATTCCGAGTTGACACCACAATGCAGCTCGTTCACTATATTTAAGTGCGCTTTCATAATTGCCCATGTTGTATTTTGTCTTAACCTGTGCTGCATACACAATTGCAACAATACCGAAAACCTGACAACATAACACTGCTACAATCACTGCCCACACCAAGTTAGTACTTGGACACGGCGGCATAGGATAACCCGAAGGTACCTGATAAGGTCTGAAAACTGTTGCAGACGATGGAAAAGCCGACATCTGACCGTTGCCTGCTGCTTCTCGCACAGAAGCATCTGCACCAATTTTGCCGTCTTGTCCCGGAGATTGCTGCTCACCGTTGTTGTCATCAACAGAAGCATCTTTTTGGACATCATTCAATGGAATTGGCGGTTGCCACCCTACGTTCTCTCTGTCAACGTCAGGGAAAACGAAAAATCCGGCCAATTCTTCCAATTCACCCGCTTTTACCCAATCCTCAAGACCTTCACGCCATACATAAGTATCGGGGGTGACTCCGGCACTGATCAGTTCGTCCAACTGCATCGGGCCACGTTGAAGCCCATCGATATGTATCCAATATTGCATAGCAAAATTAATTCACTGATTAAAATACAAAATTAACAAATCCATATCAATTAATTCGGTTATGCACTATATTTTTTCAGCCACAATAGAAAAGTTGTATGCTGTTTGGCTCTAAAAGATAGATTCCATATTTTTATACTCCGATTGTTAGGTTGCACGCTTGATATTTTTTTGTACATTTGCATACGACAAAGGGGTGCCACACAGTGGCTGAGATCATACCCTATGAACCTGAACCGGGTAATTCCGGCGTAGGAATTGTTTAATCCAAAACACATACGGTTATATCTCGTTTCCACCCTTGCGTCCATATTTAACTTTTAATGATGGATACATACTATAAGGTTCTTTCTATTGCAGGGTCGGACTGTAGCGGCGGAGCAGGCATTCAAGCCGATTTGAAGACGTGTTCGGCCATAGGCACATATGCAATGACCGTAATCACAGCCATAACTGCCCAAAACACGATGGGGGTAACCGGCATTATGAATGCTTCTCCCGAAATAGTGTCACAGCAAATTGATGCCATTTTTCACGACATCCGACCCGATGCCGTGAAAATAGGAATGTTATCGAATCATGAAATCATTGAAACAGTTGCCGACCGTCTCACCCACCATGCACCTCGATACATTGTTCTCGATCCTGTGATGGTGTCAACATCCGGCAGTAAGCTCATCGACGATGATGCCATAAACACACTCGTCACACGACTTTTTCCCATTTCTACACTTGTAACACCCAACAAGTACGAAGCCGAGCTATTGTCCGGAATCAAAATCGAATCTCCTTACGACATAAAAAAAGCCGGCTGTAAAATACTCGCTCTCGGAGCAAAGGCTACATTGATAAAAGGCGGCCACTTCGATGACGAAAACATGACCGACTATCTGTTTGAAAACACCGGTAACAGACAACCTATCGAATTCAAATCACAGCATATCGCCACGTATAACTCCCACGGTACCGGTTGCTCATTTTCATCGGCAATTGCATCATATATAGCACTTGGCCATGACCTGCACGATGCGATATCCGAAGCTAAAAAATTCCTGACCAATGCCCTTGCAGCAGGAGCCGACATTGCCATTGGGAAAGGGCACGGAGCAATAAACCATTTTTTTGCACCAACACCATTAAAAATACACCGATCATGATTGTCTATATCAACAACAAAGAGCATCATTTCGACACAGGCATTACCATAGCCGAAGCATTGAAACTTATAGACGGAATCCCATCAACGGGCATCGCATTGGCACTTAACAACGATGTGATTCCTGCTCAGCAATGGAATGAAAAGCAGCTCGCCAATGGCGACCGTATCACCATAATCAAAGCATTCTACGGAGGGTGATGACATGAAACTGATTGCCGTCACTCCCGAATTGCCGCACCCTCATGAAATCGAATACATAATAACTATTCTCGATGCCGGCTTTGATTATGTACATTTGCGAAAACCCGACTACACAATGCCTCAATTGCGCACACTCATCGAAGAAATTCCATCAAAATATCATTGTAGGCTAAAATTGCACAACCATTTTTTGCTTGCCAAAGAATATGACATATCAGGACTGCATCTCAACCGGCGTGTTCACGATGTTCCACAAGAGTTGTCACACGAATTGAAATTAAGCCGTTCGTGCCATGCTGCAATCGAACTAAAAGATTTAAACCGATATGAATATGTGCTCTTAAGTCCAATTTTTGACAGTATCTCAAAACGGGGATATAAAAGTCGTTTTTCGCAGGGTGACTTAACCGAGATTTTCAAGCGTCCCGAAACCAACGGCAAGATTATAGCCCTTGGTGGAATAATGCCGACCTATTTACAACAACTATCAAACATCGGGTTTGCCGGTGCGGCATTTCTCGGTTATCTGTTCAACAGCAATACAACAAGCGATTTAACAACAAAACTGACAACCATTCAAAACATCATACAATGTTACAATTTATAACCAACTCAGGCATTCCGTCTGTTGTCATAGACCAAGCATGTGCCGCAATGGCGGGTGGCTGCAAATGGATACAGCTGCGCATGAAAAATTCGCCACGTGACACAGTGATTGCCACTGCCCGCGAATTAAAGCCATTATGCGCTGAACATGAATGTATTCTTATCATCGACGACCTCGTTGACGTTGCCAAGGAATTACAACTTGATGGCGTACATCTCGGAAAAAGCGACATGCCGCCATCACAAGCAAGATTGATACTTGGAATGGGTGCAATAATCGGCAGCACTGCCAATACTTTTGATGATATTCGCAATCTTTCACAAAAAGACATCGACTACATAGGCCTTGGCCCATATCGATTTACTTCTACCAAGGAAAACCTGAGTCCGGTCATCGGTCTCGACGGATATGCTTCCATAATGGAACAATGTCGCAAAAACAAGATATACATACCAACGGTTGCAATCGGCGGAATATGCTATGACGACCTATCCGACATTATGCGTACGGGTGTGAATGGCGTGGCTGTATCAGGCTCCATCATCAAGTCAGTCAACCCCACTGCCGAAACACAGCGCATGATTGAACTGTTACAGAAATTAATCAACGAACGCTTGAAAAAATAATAACTCTTAGAACAAATATATTATGGATACATTGAAAATTGGCGGTAAAGAATTTTCTTCACGCCTATTTGTTGGAACGGGGAAATTTTCGTCCAACGATGTCATGGAACAATCCATCATTGCTTCGGGTTCTGAAATGATTACAGTAGCCATGAAACGCATCAACATGGATAACGATGCCGATGATGAAATGCTTAAACATATAAATCGCGATGCCGTGCAATTTCTGCCAAACACCTCGGGAGTAAGAAATGCCGAAGAAGCCGTATTCGCTGCCAAATTATCGCGAGAATGCTTTGGTACAAATTTCATAAAACTCGAAATACATCCAAATCCCAAATACCTGCTCCCCGACCCCGTAGAAACTTTAAAAGCAACCGAAGAATTGGCAAAACTTGGTTTTGTCGTTCTTCCTTACATACAAGCCGATCCCGTGCTTTGCAAGCGACTTGAGGATGCAGGCACTGCTGCCGTAATGCCTCTTGGCGCACCTATAGGTACAAACAAGGGCCTTAAGACCAAAGACCTGATTGAAATAATCATTGCCGAAAGTCGTGTACCCGTAGTGGTAGATGCAGGACTGGGTGCACCATCTCATGCTGCAGAAGCCATGGAAATGGGTGCCGATGCAGTACTTGTAAATACGGCCATCGCCATGTCGAAAAATCCCGTCGACATGGCTCGTGCATTCAAGCTGGCAGTCGAAGCAGGACGAATGGCTTACCTTGCCGGTCTCGGCACACAGTCAAATTATGCCAATGCCAGCAGTCCGCTAACAGCATTCTTAGATTAGCAACCACTAAAATATCGTACAATGGAAATAAACTATATGAAAGTGGATTCATACCCGGGTTCGGATAAGATATACATCAACGGAAAATCATTCCCAATCAGGGTTGGAATGAGACAGATAAACCTCACCCCCACCGTATCAACAGATGAAAATGGCAACAAAGCGTTTTCACCTAACGCTCCGGTATATGTCTATGATACAAGTGGCGTCTATACCGACCCGAATGTAAAAATCGACATCAACAAAGGTATCGACCGAATACGTGAACAATGGATTGCCGACCGTGGTGACACCATACAGTTAGATGGTGTCACATCCGAATACGGCAACCTACGTCTTAACGACCACTCGCTCGATGATATTCGCTTCCCAATACAACACCGTCCGCTTAAGGCACGTGAAGGGAAGCGCATAACACAGATGGCTTATGCCAAGGCCGGAATCATAACGGCAGAAATGGAATATGCAGCTATCAGAGAAAACATGAATAACGCCGTTTATGGAATAAAGTCCTATATAACTCCTGAATTTGTAAGGGAGGAAGTCGCTGCCGGACGAGCCATCATACCTGCCAATGTCAACCATCCCGAAGCTGAACCAATGGTAATCGGACGCAAATTTCTTGTCAAACTGAACACCAATATAGGAAATTCGTCTCTCTCATCTTCAATTGAAGATGAAGTAAACAAGGCTGTATGGAGTTGCTATTGGGGTGGCGATACGCTAATGGACTTGTCAACGGGAGATAACATACACGAAACTCGTGAATGGATCATACGCAACTGCCCTGTACCAATGGGAACAGTACCCATATATCAGGCTCTTGAAAAAGTAAACGGTCGCGTCAAAGACCTAACATGGGAAATATATCGTGACACACTCATCGAACAATGCGAACAGGGTGTCGATTATTTTACAATCCACGCCGGTGTGCTGCGCGCACACGCCGACCTCATTTCATCTCGCCTCACAGGAGTGGTTTCACGCGGTGGCAGCATCATGTCGCAATGGTGCGTAATTCACAACTGTGAAAGCTTTTTGTATGAACATTTTGCCGACATCTGCGACATACTCAACAAATATGACGTAGCCGTATCATTGGGTGATGGCATGCGCCCCGGTTGCATACACGATGCCAACGACCGTGCACAATTCATGGAACTTGATGTGCTCGGAGAACTTACAAAATTAGCTTGGGAGAAAGACGTGCAAGTAATAATCGAGGGTCCCGGTCATATACCAATGCATAAAATCCATGAAAATATGGATCGCCAACTTTCTACTTGCCATGAAGCACCATTCTACACACTTGGTCCATTAACCACCGATATTGCTCCTGGATATGACCATATAACATCGGCAATCGGAGCGGCTCAAATTGGTTGGTATGGCACCGCAATGATTTGCTATGTAACGCCTAAAGAACACCTAAGCCTGCCCAACCTTGAAGATGTGCGTAACGGCGTGATAGCTTATAAGATAGCTGCCCACGCAGCCGATCTTGCCAAGGGATTTCCCGGTGCCCAACTTCGCGATGATGCCATGAGCAAGGCTCGCTACGAATTTAGGTGGAAAGACCAGTTCAACCTTGCTCTTGACCCTGCCCGTGCAAGACAATACTACGTTGAAACGCATAACGACAATGATAAATTCTGTACCATGTGCGGACCTAACTTCTGTGCCATGCGCATTTCACAATCCGTATCCAATGAAATATGTAAAGACTCAAAATAAATGTTTTCTGAAGTATTAAGTAAAATCAGTTGGGACGAAACCACCGAGAAGATTTTAAACAAAAATCATGTCGATGTGGAAGAAGCCCTGCATAAAGAAGTGCTCGGAGTCGATGATTTCATGGCCCTGATTTCTCCGGCAGCAGCACCCTACCTTGAGCCGATGGCGCGCTTATCGCAATTCTACACTCAAGAACGTTTTGGCAAGGTTATAAGTATGTACATTCCCCTCTACTTAAGCAATGCATGTACCAACTTTTGCGTATATTGCGGATTCCAATATGGCAACAAATTCAAGCGCACCACACTCACAGAAGAACAAATTAAAGCTGAATGTGAAGCAATACGTCACCTCGGACCTTTTGAGAACCTGCTCATTGTCACAGGAGAATTTCCATCAGTGGCAGGTGTTGACTATCTTGAACGGGCATTACAGATAGCCCGCCCATATTTCAACAACCTCACCATAGAAGTGATGCCATTGAAGCAAAAAGATTACGAGCGGCTGACTCACTCAGGCCTCAACGGGTGTGTATGCTTTCAAGAAACCTACCACCGCGAACGTTACAATGTGTACCACCCTCATGGTATGAAGTCTAATTTTGAATGGCGACTGAACGGATACGACCGTATGGGAGCCGCAAAACTACACAAAATCGGGATGGGAGTGCTCATCGGTCTTGAAGATTGGCGTACCGACATTACCATGATGGCCTACCATCTGCGATACTTGCAAAAAATGTACTGGGAAACACGATATTCGGTCAATTTTCCTCGTATGCGTCCGGCAGAAGGTCATTTTAAGCCCAATGTTATCATGACCGACAAAGAGCTGGCTCAAGTAACATTTGCATTCCGCATCTTCGACCATGATGTGGACATATCATACTCGACCCGTGAAAGCCCCACCTTCCGTGAAAACATGATGAAGCTCGGCGTAACATCCATGAGTGCCGGCAGCCGCACCGAACCCGGCGGATACGTAAAGGCTCATCAAGCCCTCGAACAGTTTGCCGTGAGCGACGACCGTTCACCCAAAGCCGTGAGCGATGACATTCATCAACTTGGTTACGAAGTAGTGTGGAAAGACTGGGACAGAATATTTGATTAATATTGCGGTGTAATGTGCCACGATGTGAAAAATTGCATCATGGCACATTTTTTCTTCTAAAATCAGCTAAACGACAGTGGTAAAAACCAATCTAAAGCACTAATTTTGCCAGTCGTTACCTTTTTATTTGTATTTTTGCAAAAATATCGGGGATTGCTATAACCAACTCCCAATCGCATACTTCACGGCAACAACTGAATGAAAAGTACATATTCACACTGTCTTGCACTCATCATTTTTGTTTTAGCTTCACATGCCGCTCAGGCAAAAGGGGTTGTAGTGGAGCCTTCATATGCTTGGACCATATCTGAGCCTCTCGGATTGCGTTACCAATCGACAATCGATACTTTACAATACAACTACTACCAACAGGCTATACCATCGATGGTGAGCAAGGCATATGCCACCACCGGCAACCTTGGAGCCGAAGGACAAGACCAGATTTTTTTTGACCGACCGGCCATGTCAGATTTTTTCTTTGAGGATGCACTTTATGCTTGGCTGCCTTCAATAAAAACGCAAAAGTATTACAACACAAGGATACCGATGACAATCCTTTCGTATAATACCGGTGGAACAAGATATAACACGCAAGACCGACTGTCAGTCCTCTTCTCGGGAAATACCAACAAGTCCATAGGAGTTGGCGCGGCAATGGATTACATATATTCAAAAGGAACATATGACGAACAAGCAACTTCCGACTTTACGTGGAGAGCGTTTGGTTCCTACACAGGTGACCGTTATGAATTACAGGCATTCTTAAACAGTTATAATTTCCTCAACAAGGAAAGCGGTGGCATCACAGATGACCGTTATATAACCGACCCTGCCGAAGTCCAAGGCGGTACAACCACTGTCGACAACAAAAATATTCCCACCAACCTATCCAATGCACATTCACGCATATATGGCACTGAATTATACATCAACCACCGTTATAAAGTGGGATATTATGAAAATCACCGTGATTCGGTAACCGATACAATTATCGGAAGAACTTATATTCCGGTGACAAGTTTCATATGGACAATGAACTATAAAAGCAACCGGCACTTGTACATCGGCGGAGATGCATCAAACGACACCGCCTTTTACAGCAACACCTACTTCAACTTAGAGGAAACACGCGATGAAACAAGTTACTGGAAGTTATCCAACACATTAGGGATTTCGATGCTCGAAGGATTTAACAAATATGCAAAATTCGGACTTGCAGCATATGTAACTCACGAAATCAGGAAGTACACCCAACATGTCGATACCATAGAAACCACATCTGCCGAAAGCGGATTGTTGACCTCTCTGCCTCAATATTCAATTCCACATACCTATACCGAAAACTTAATCTGGGTAGGCGGCCAGCTTACCAAGCAGCAAGGTTCAATAATCACCTACAACGCCACAGCGCAATTCGGATTGGTCGGTTCTGTATCCGGTGATATTGACATTTCCGGTGACATATCCACAAAATTTCGCCTGCGCAACGACAGTGTGAGAATCACGGGATATGGATATATAAAAAACAAAGCCGTGCCATATCTTATCAACAACTATATTTCCAACCACTTTATATGGCAAAACGACTTCGGGAAGGAACGACGAGTAAGAGTTGGCGGAATGCTTGATTTCCCATTGACAAGGACAAATGCCAACATTGGAGTGGAAAACCTCCAAAACTACATCTACTTCAACAATTCGGGAATGCCTACACAAAACAGCGGAAACATTCAAGTGTTCAGTGCCACCGTTGACCAAAATTTCAAATTCGGCATTTTCAATTGGAACAATTCCCTGACCTACCAGACATCATCCAACGAAACTGTGCTGCCGTTGCCTAAATTCTCGATTTACTCCAATATGTTTCTGCAATTTACCATTGCTCGCGTACTTTACGTCCAACTTGGTGTCGATTGCAATTATTACACCAAGTATTATGCCCCGGCATACAACCCTGCAACCATGACGTTCTATACGCAGCAAGAAGTGCAATGCGGAAACTTCGCATTCATGAATGCCTATGCCAACATGAAGTTGAAGAAAACCCGTTTCTTTGTTATGTTCAGCCATATCAACCAAAGTTTTATGGCAGGCGAATATTTTGCCATTCCTCACTATCCCCTCAATGCCATGAAATTCCAAATGGGTCTGTCGGTCGACTTTGCCAATTAAAACATTCACATTCTCATAAAAGCCATGACAGCAATTAGCAATTTCAGAACAAAAAAATGGAATACCGTCATTTATATTATCTTAATAATAATTGTAATAACGGCTATGTTTGCATTGAAACGGTGTATGCCCATTGACCATTTGAATGTGGATGACAAAAAAAATGACAACACAATCAATATTGCAATAGAATATTCTCCACTTTCATTATACACCTACGATGACACGCTCGGTGGATTCTGCTACGATTTCATGCGAATAATCGAGCCGATTTCGGGACACAAATTCAAATTCAATCCTATTGTTTCCCTCGAAAACACTCTTGCAGGACTTGATAAGGGTATCTATGATATGGTTATAGCCCAATTCCCTGCTACAAAAGAAAATCGTGACAAATTTCTATTTTCCGATGCCGTTTACATAGACCGTCAAGTACTTATTCAACTCAAAGACAGCGTGGGTAACATATCCATAAAAACGCAACTCGACCTCGCCGGTAATACTGTATATGTCATAAAAGGCTCTCCTATGCGTTCCCGCCTTGCAAACTTAAGCCATGAGATAGGCGACACAATATATATTGCCGAAGATGTCAATTACGGTACCGAACAATTATTCTTGCGTGTTGCCACAGGTGAGATACAATATGCAGTCATCAATAAATCCATTGCCGCCAAAATGGCAAAAAGTTATCCTAACGTGAGTTACTCCACCGAAATAAGTTTCTCTCAATTCCAACCCATCATTTTACGGAAAAACGATACTATCTTGTGCGACAGCCTTAACCAATGGATACAAACCACAAAACAATCGGCACTGTTCAAGTCGCTTCAATCGCGTTACTTTTAAAATTTTCGAGTGCAACCCAAATTCACCGGCATTGCCACCACACCGACCGTCGATTGCGTTACCGTGCCGAAAACCATGTGTGGTAATGGCACGGAAAAGGACGGCAAAGCGGAGTAAAAACACCAAAATCCTTGCCACTTTTCAGCCTCTGTTAATAATTTTTCGACAAATTCAATGAATTCCTTTCCCGGTTTTCTTTGATTTCATAAGTTTTTTATAACTCTGTGGCAGAGACAAGCAATAGCCAACCCAAATGCTGTTAAACAGCATACAGTAAAAGCGTCATTGTGACAACGGACACAGTCGGCAGCGCCATCATCCCCGTTCAGACCGTTGCGAGCGGCAGCAAGTTTATCCAAGTCCGTTTGAGCGCGGGAGGAGATTACCGGGCTGACCGTCAACCGAAGTGGAACAACCTATGTGGGGCTGATTGGCAACCTCGACTCCGACGGTTGATGGCATGAACCAGGCCATCGACACAAGCGGCTGCCAGTACGAACTCACCGGCAGCCTGCCCCACGCTGACGAAGGTCGAATAAGCAACCACGAGTGGGATTCCGATCCCGCCCGTAACCGACCTCCTTCATCCGCATCGCCGCAGCCTTGGGCATCATGCTCCGGCTCAACGTTAACCTTATCTGAAACAGTGCTTGCCACGTATCCCCGCAAGACCGGCATATCGGGCAAAACTTTTGCCCTTTTTCTTTCGTCCCCTGAACATGACCAAAACCGTGTTACAGGGGATGATTCGTTTCTGTACCTGATATCAAAACAAAAGATATAACAACCAAAACACAAAACAATAATCCAACGACAATACTAAAGTACGGGGCTTAGAAGACGTGCCAATGATTCACACCAACGTTCATATACAGGTCGGTTACGCCATATATTAGGCAACACACGCAAACTGTTTTTCTGGTCTTCCAAGAAGATTTCAGCCATTTGCTTATTAACATTTGCGTTATATATCAACACATTGCATTCAAAATTATGTTCAAAGCTTCTGAAATCGAAATTTGTCGATCCCGTCGTGAAAAATTCATCATCCACAAGAAGCGTCTTTGCATGTAGCATACCTTTGTTATACAAATATATCTTGATACCGGCCTTTATGCATTCGGAAACATAAGAGAACGATGCCATGCGCAACATTGCCGAGTCGGACTTGCGTGGAATCATTATCCTTACATCGACCTTTGCAAGTGCCGCAGCCTGCAATGCTTTAAGCAGGCTATCGGTTGGCAGGAAATAAGGAGTTTGTATGTATATGCGTTTTTTTGCATTTCCAATCATTTTTAAAAACAACATAAGCATGTTGCCCCACCGACTTGTGGGGCCACTCGATACAAATTGTACGCCCACTTCATCAGTATCGGCAACATCATATTGTTTAGTTCCTTCATGTAGCAACGATTGTCCCATGAAATTCCAATCAACGGCAAAATTATATTGCAACCCTGCAACAGCGGGTCCTTTTATGCGTAGATGTGTATCCCGCCATTGTCCGAAACTCAGTCCTTCGACATATCTGTCGGCAATATTCATTCCACCTATATATCCGCACAAACCGTCTATTATCGAAATTTTCCTATGGTTGCGCCAATTTATCCTTGTAGCCAATTGAGGGAAAGTGACTTTCATGAATGGTAAAGCCATCACCCCTTTTTCTCTCATATCAGCAAAAAAGCTCTCTTTGGCCTTGAACGAGCCAACATGGTCATATATCACCCTCACTTTTACCCCTTCAGCAGCCTTGGCCACCAATAAGTCACGTATTTCATGCCCGAGCCGGTCATCTTCGAATATGTAAAACTGTATGTGTATATAACTCTTGGCACTCGATATGTCACACTTAAACTGTTCAAACAGCTTGCAGCAATCGGTAAACACATCCACACTGTTGCCGGGAAAATATTTTGCTCCGGTAAGCGACATAGCCAATCTTATTCCTTGCTGACATTCGAGGCTCAATGGCAATTGCGTTTCATCTATAATTCTGAACGGTTCTATACGTTGCAGTTTCTTTTTGTTTTTATTCGATATCAACCGTTTGCTCTTCATGCTTCGCCCGAAAAAAGCGTAAAGCCCGACACCTATCACAGGGAGCAACAGCAGCACCACTATCCATGCTAACGATTTCACAGGATTCCGGTTTTCAGAAATAACCACACCAATGATGCTGAACACCGTTATTGCGTAAATAACGATGATTGCAGCAATCACCCATTCAGAAAACGACATATTCATGGTACCTGATAATTTATAGCTAAGTTAGTGATTTTCTAAACCCCTGTAACATATATAAAAATATTTCTGCTAACATTGTCGTTTTTTAACAATCAGCCACACATATCACACACAATCGAAAAAAGAAGAATCTGCAATTTTTCCTTAAACATTGACACAACAAAGGCTACCTTTGGAGGGGCAGCCTTTGTTATTGAAACGAAACCAACGACGGTATTTATCATCCACATTTAGAGGTTCCACATGAAGTGCATATCAGGCAGCCTTCCTGATAAATAAGCGTTTCCTGTCCGCACTTCGGACACTTCTGTCCGTTGGCCTTGAAGCCATTGGGCATATACTTTTTCAGTGCGCGTTCTACACCCATCTTCCATGTGTTGATCGACTTACTGTCGAGTTCAAGACTTCCTATCAACTTAAGCACCTGATCAATGGGCATTCCGTATCGCAAAACGCCAGAAATCAGTTTGGCATAATTCCAGAATTCAGGATTGAACTTCTCCGACAACCCTTCGATTGTGGTTTTATATCCGCGTTTATTGATAAACTGGAAGTCATACCGTTTATTTCCATGTTCATCTATAGCCTTTATTATCTTACCTTTGGTTACTGATTTAGGACAGAATATACCTTCTTCATCATCGGCCAAACCGGTAAATATCTCATACGGACGGTCGTTAATAAGACCTACGAATGCAATCCATTTTTCTTTGTTATTCTGGAATCTCACGACATCGGCTTCAAGTTCTATCGGGCGTTTCAATATGTATTCCTCATCGGCAATATAATGCCCTTTCTTTTCTTCTTTCTTGGTCGAAAGCAGCACACCCGAACGAGAGCCGTCGCGATACACTGTGCAACCCTTACAGCCACACTTCCATGCCTCAACATACAGTTCATTTACCAATTCTTCAGAAACATCGCTCGGCAAATTTATAGTCACGCTTATCGAATGGTCCACCCACTTCTGGATGCGACCCTGCATACGCACTTTTGCAAGCCAGTCAATATCGTTCGACGTGGCTTTATAATAAGGCGATTTTGCAACGATAGCATCTATCTGTTCCTGGCTGTAATTAGCCTTTTCATCTATACCAACGGAATTCATCCAAGTGATGAACTTGTGGTGATAAACAACATACTCTTCAAAGCTGTCACCCGTTTCGTCAGTATAGTCCACTCTTGCATCTGGATCATTTGGATTAACTTTTCGACGGCGTTTATATACAGGCAAGAATACAGGCTCGATGCCCGAAGTGGTCTGCGTCATTAAACTTGTTGTACCTGTGGGTGCGATAGTCAAACAAGCTATATTACGACGACCATATTTCACCATGTCATCATACAGTCCGGGGTCGGCCTCTTTCAAGCGGCACACAAATGGGTTGTTACACTCTCTTTCGGCATCATATATCTCAAATGCGCCACGTTCTTTGGCCATAACTACCGAAGACCCATAAGCAGCAATGGCAAGAGTCTTGTGAACACTCTCTGAGAAATCAATAGCGGCATCACTGCCATAAGTCAGCCCCATGGCAGCAAGCATATCACCCTCAGCCGTAGTGCCAACACCGGTACGACGTCCCTTCAACGTTTTTTCTTTTATTTTTTCCCACAAATGCAATTCTGCCTCCTTCACTTCCATCGTTTCGGGATCTTTATTGATTTTGTCGGTGATCATATCGATTTTTTCCATTTCAAGATCGATGATGTCATCCATCAAACGTTGCGCACACGCCACATGCTTCTTGAACAGTTCGTAATCAAACGATGCCTGTGAAGTAAAAGGATTATTCACGTATGAATACAGATTGATGGCAATAAGCCTGCAACTGTCATACGGGCACAATGGTATTTCGCCACATGGATTTGTGGAAATAGTACGAAATCCGAGATCAGCATAACAATCGGGAAGTGATTCCCTTATGATTGTATCCCAAAACAGCACGCCCGGCTCGGCACTCTTCCATGCATTATGCACAATCTTTTGCCACAGTTGTGCAGCGTCTATCTCTTTTTCATACTTAGGAGTATCTGAATCAACCGGATATTTCTGAACATACTTTTCCCCATTTACGGCAGCTTGCATAAATTCATCATCAATGCGTACCGACACATTGGCACCGGTTACGCGCCCTTCCGTCATCTTTGCATCAATAAATGCTTCCGAATCGGGATGCTTGATGCTTACTGTCAGCATCAATGCACCACGCCGTCCGTCTTGAGCCACTTCACGTGTCGAATTGGAGTAGCGTTCCATAAATGGCACAAGTCCTGTCGAAGTCAGTGCTGAATTTTTTACCGGCGACCCTTTAGGACGTATGTGCGACAAGTCATGCCCGACACCGCCGCGACGCTTCATAAGCTGCACTTGTTCCTCATCGATTTTTATTATTCCTCCATAAGAATCGGGATTCCCATCAAGCCCGACAACAAAACAATTGGACAATGACCCAAGTTGATACCGGTTGCCGATACCGGCCATCGGACTGCCCTGTGGCACTATATATTTGAAATTTTTCAGTAAAAGGAAAATTTCCTCTTCCGACATCGGATTTGGATATTTATTTTCAATGCGAGCCAACTCCGACGCCAGGCGATGATGCATGTCATCGGGAGTTAATTCGTAGATGTTGCCAAACGAGTCCTTCAAGGCATATTTGCTTGTCCACACACGAGCAGCAAGCTCATCGCCTTTGAAATAATCTTTCGTAGCAGCATAGGCTTCTTCGTAAGTATAAGTTTTTTTATCCATGACAATGGGGTATGATATTTATGATAATAATTTTGCCGCACAAAGATAGTACTATTATATTAATGGAACACTGTAATTGCTGTATTTTTTAAAAAGTTATCCAGAAAAATTCATAACACATTCATTTACAAGAATTTAAAATTCTAATATTGAGAAAAAGTTATCCATTGCTTTATTTTAATAAATTGCATTGATACTCATATATTGGAAATCAATAAATTCCAAATCAACATTAAAATTATTAGTTTTGCAATTTATTGTCTATATTTGTAAACCTGAAAATTCACAACAGCTATGAAACGAATACTACTCCTTACAGCACTCGCTTTATTCATTGCCGCTCTTACCACATCTTGCAGCAATGAATTTAAAGTCACATATCTTGAAATATGCCCAACAGAATTAACTACAACTGTAAACGATACAGTTCAATTGACATTCTCTCTCGTATATGAAGGTGGCGACTTCAACGACCCCAACCTCATCCAAGTCGAATGGAGTAGTTCCGACGTTAACATTGTCGAAGCTAGCGACTCAGGAGTAATAGTTACAAAAGCCGTTGGAATTGCCGATGTCACTGTTACATGTCAAGATATGAGTTCAACAAGCCGGATAACCGTAATAGAAGACACCACAACAACTACCGATGATGAAACCACACAATCGGAGTAGGATGACAAAAAAACTACATAAAATTAATCTTTCCAAAAAATTCAGGACGGTGAAAATCGGGCGTAGGAGTTTCTATCGGTTGCCAACTTAAATAATGAGGCAGGCTCATCTTTGCTCCACACTTATAAAAATTTCCCAATATGTATTGCGGCAAATTTCTTGCATCTATCCCAACTAAAGCGAACGGAATTGCAACTGTAAGGTTCCAAGCAAACACACCTTCCATCTCTTCAAAAGGCCTCGTTCCACACGATGCATAACGCCTTATACCGGCTATTTCCTCATCGGTAAGTCTCGTTGGCTTGTCACGCACTGTTCTATGAGAAGCATTTACCGCGCCTATGCAATTAAATTCAAAATTCCAATATTCGTCACAATCCGGCAGTTTCATGAAAAATTCCACACAACTGTCATCTGCCACAGGCGAATTATTCTTATAATTCACAGCACGTAAATAATTACCCCTGACGAAAAAGTCTATGAATATTGTACTGTCCGACCGTCCCACCGTAAAAACGGTTACAGGGTGATATGGATATTCCTCAGCCCAGTTTCGGCATGCAATCGAATATTTCTCGGCTTCGACTTCCAAGAAGTCTCCAACATCCTCGAGAACCATTTCGTTTAACTCAGGAAAATATCTGACATATATCTCATTTGCTCTTTTTTCCATTATCTTGAATTACATTGTTACGATATATAATTATTGATGCCTATCACAAGTCCTACAAGAGCCATTATAAGAATTAATGCTCCTATAATTCGATTGACAAACCACATGCTGCGTAAATTGAAATGCGCCCTCACGGCATCGACAAACAATGTTATAACAAACCACCATGATACCGCCCCGATAAACAAGGACAGATAGCCAAGCAGGTAATGATAGTAACGACACTCAGGCAGCATGAAATTAAACCGTGCAAACAAGCCTATTATCAAGAACAATATCAATGGATTGGACACGGTGAATAAGAAGCCGGTAATTAAATCCTGCACGTAATTCCTCTTCTTATCCTTAATTTTCTTCAACGTCCTCACCGGATTTTTGCGCAATAGATATATTGCAAATATAAGCAACACCACACTTCCCGCTATTTGCAACGGATTCTGATTGGCTTCGATGAAATCTATCACAATCGACAATCCCAATCCTGCAAGCAATGAATACATCAAGTCGGACATGGCAGCACCCAATCCTGTAAAGAATCCGGACCAACGCCCTTTATTCATTGTCCGTTGAATGCACATCACACCTACAGGTCCCATAGGTGCCGATACCAATACCCCGATTGCAAATCCACGCAATATTATGTATAGGATTAAATCCATTTAGTAATGTCAAACTCCATATTCGGAAAACAAAGATAATGCAAGACTGGCGCAATTGCAAATTGCGCCAGTCCAAATTTCCCATATACATTTGGCTTATTCAATAAGAAGCTTGCCATCCACCGCCAAGAGCCATATATAAATTGACCACAGCAAGTTGTTTGTCGCGCATGGCATTGCTTAGATTGATTTGAGCTGAAAGATAAGTACGTTGTGCGTCGAGCAAATCAAGATAACCGATAACTCCGTTCATATATTGCAATTGAGCAAGATCAAGCGTGCTGCGCGATGAACGTTCGAGACGGTATTGCAACTCATATATTTCCTGCGTCTTGTTAAACCTGACAATGGCATTGTATGCGTCCATGAAAGCATTAAGCACAGTCTTTTCGTAAGCATACACAGCCTGTTCATATGCAGCCTGAGCAGCCTTGTGCCGGGCCTTGTTCTGCCATAATCCAACTACCGGTTGCAACAGCGATATACTGAGAAGGTGGTAAGGTGACCGCAAGATTTCACTCAACTTATCACTTTCGGCTCCAAGTTGTGCCGTCAGTTCTATCCGAGGGAACATATTGGTATAAGCAATCCCCACATCGGCATTCGCTGCGATAAGATCCTGCTCAGCTTTGCGTACATCGGGGCGACGTTCAAGCAACGCCGACGGCAACCCCACCGGCAGACTTACAGGCAACATTGCATCTTCGGGTGTTTCAATTCGCTTTATTTGAAACGGGTATTCTCCGGTCAAAAATGCGATTTCATTCTCTTTAAGCGTTATTTTTTGTTCAAGGTCGGGTATAAGTGCTTCAGCACTTGCAAGCTCCACCTTAGCCTGACTGTAAGTCATTTCCGATGTCAGTCCACCCTCATAACGAATCCGTGCCAACTCAAGACCTTCCCGACGGGCTTCAACCGTCTGGCTCACAATTCTGAGTTCATTGTCAAGAGCCACAAGTTCGAAATAAGCCTCAGCGACATTGGCAACAAGGCTCATTTGCAATGCACGTTGGTTCTCTACCGATGCCACAAACTCGGCCATGCTGCGATCTTTAGTCCACCGCAGCCGTCCCCATAAATCGAGCTGCCATGAAATGTTTGCCTTAATATCAAATTGGTCGTCATCGTCCGCATTATTGCCACCGTAATTGTCCCGCTCCTTTTCACCATACAAGCGTAAACTCACATTAGGATACAAATTGGCCACATCTATGCGCTTCAACGCTGCAAGCTGCTTTACACGAGCCGCCGCAATCAACATATCTTTATTATTTTCAATGGTACGGCTAATGAGTTCCTGCAACAACGTGTCGGTATAAACCTCATTCCAAGGCAAATCGCCTATCGACAATGTATCGGTTGCCACGTCAATACTGTCGAGTTGCGATGGTAAGTTCACGTCGGGACGCACATAACGTTTACCCAACTTGCAACTCACAAAAAGCGCGGAAAACAGAACTATTATAATATAAGCTTTAATCGACTTCATCTTTTGTAGCATGGTTATGTTTTTTACCAATGTGGATTCGGTTTGTAGTCTGCTTGATTTTACCGGTAGCCTTGTATATCATTACAAAGAAGAACGGCACAAGTATGATACCTATGGTCACGGCGAATATCATACCGAAGAACACACCCGACCCTATAGCCTGACGACTTACCGCCCCCGGTCCGGATGCTATTACAAGAGGGAACATACCTAAAATAAATGCCAAAGAAGTCATTATAATCGGGCGAAATCTTAAATGAGATGCATGTAGCGCGGCTTCCTGCACGCTCTTGCCCTCAGCCACTTCATCCTTAGCGAACTCCACTATGAGAATGGCATTCTTAGCCGCCATACCCATGAGCATCACAAGCCCTATCTGGAAATAGGTGTTATTTTCAAGTCCGAGAACCGCTATACCCAGATATGCGCCAAGAGCGGCAACCGGCAGCGAAAGCAATACAGCTATGGGAATTGTCCAACTCTCGTAAAGCGCAGCAAGGAAGAGGAATACGAACAAGAACACAAGTGTGAGCACCACTCCGGTTTGCCCACCGGCTTTCTGTTCCTGATAAGAAAGGCCGCTCCATTCTACACCGATGTTGTCGGGCAAATGTTCATGAGCCAATCTCTCGATGGTTTCCATCGCCTGCCCTGAACTGTAACCTTGAGCAGCATTGCCACGAATAACCGATGTGGTAAACATGTTAAACCTTTTTATACTTCCCGGACCGGTGGTGTATTCGGTGGTACCAAGTGCAGTCAACGGTATCATGTCACCTTTTTTGCCCTTTACGAAAAACAGATTGATATTGTCTCGGTGTTCGCGATACTGCGACTCTGCTTGCAAATACACACGATAAACGCGGTTATACATATTGAAGTCATTCACATACACAGCACCTGTATATGCCTTCAGCGTGGCAAACACATCAGCTATTGGTACGCCTGCCATTTTCACTTGATCACGGTCGACATCGAAATATAATTGTGGTATTTCACCCTGTATCGAAGATGAAAGTCCCGTCAACACTCTACTTTGTTGTGCATAACGCATAAGCGTGTCGGATGCAGCAACAAGATTGTCAAATGTGGCATCATTTCTGGCTTCGAGTTGCAGTTCAAAGCCGCCCGAAGTTCCAAGCCCCGGTATCACAGGCGGAGTGGACAAATAAAATTTGCATTCGGGATATTTTTCAAATTCCTTACGTGCATATTCCATTACTTCATCAACAGATACATTGTCACGATCAGCCCAGTTTTTCAAGATTACCGTCAGCTGGCTACGAGCCTGATTGGTACCTACACGCGGACTCGTACCTGTCACATTCTGCACATATTCGACAGCATCATTCTTCAACAGGTAATCAATAGCGCGTTCAGTAACAACGCGAGTACGTTCAATGGTCGCACCCTCGGGCAATTCAAATTCAACAGTGAAATAACCCTGATCCTCGGCAGGCAAGAAACTTGTAGGTATCAATTTGTAAAGGACAAATATAAGCACGAGAGCCATGCCAAAGCCAGCCATTACCCTGCGAGGATTTACAACAGCCCGCTTTATCAACCCCACGTATTTATTATTGCCAATATCAATCCAACGGTTAATCCCCCTGAAAACCCAATTTTTAGGTTTACTGTGATCTACTGGTTTCAGAATTAGAGAACACATCACCGGTGTCAATGTCAAAGCCACCACCGCCGACAACAGTACCGACACGGCAATAGTAATACTGAATTGGCGATAAAGCTGTCCCGTTATACCCGGCAAGAAACTCACAGGCACAAACACGGCAGCAAGTACAAGCGACGTTGCAATAAGTGCACTCGTCAATCCCTCCATCGCCTTCTTTGTGGCTTCATACGGGCTTAAATGGTCTTCTTCCATGATTCGTTCCACGTTTTCAACAACCACTATGGCATCATCCACCACTATACCGATGGCAAGCACAAGTCCGAGAAGCGTGAGAATATTAAGCGAAAAACCCATTATAATCATGAAACCAAACGTTCCTATCAACGAAATAGGTACCGCCACGATAGGGATTATCGTAGCACGCCAACTCTGCAAAGAGAGGAACACCACAATTGTCACAAGCAACAAAGCTTCAAAAAGTGTCTTGTACACTTCATGTATAGATTCCGAAATATATTCGGTCATGTCGAAAGTAACCTCGTAAGAAAGTCCTTCGGGGAATGTACGGCTTATACTTTCCATCTCCTGACGTACAAGTCCGGCCACTTCCACCGCATTAGCCCCGGGGAGCAAATACAAACCAAGTACAGCGGCATTTCCGCCATTGATGCCACTCTCTGTGTTATATGACTGCGCTTCAAGCGACACCCGTGCCACATCACGCATTCTTATCAACGATCCATCGGGATTGGCCCGTAACACTATCTCCTCAAATTGAGAAACACTCGACAATCTCCCCTGAGCCGTAATGGGGATGGTTATGTCAACTCCTTCTACGGGCTGCTGTCCTAAAACGCCGGCTGCCGACTCACGGTTTTGGTCCTTTAATGCACTTTGTACATCCTGCACTGTCAATCCGAAGTTTGCCAACTTGGCCGGATCGACCCATATTTGCATCGCATAGTAGCGACTACCGATATTGGACACACGTCCGACACCGGGAATGCGTCGCAACAAATCAAGCACATTCAGCGTGGCAAAATTACTCAAATATACCTCGTCAAACTTCGGGTCGTCAGAAGTTATACATATTGTCATCAACTGGCTAGATGCTTGTTTTTCCACCTCTATGCCATTTTGAACCACTTCGGCCGGTAAACGTGGTTCGGCGAGTTTCACACGATTCTGGATCTCAACGGCTGCAAGTTCGGCATCAGAACTTATATCAAACGTCAAACTTGCCGTGAATCCACCCGAATTGGAACTGTTTGACTCCATATAAAGCATTCCGGGCGTACCGTTCAATTGCTGCTCTATAGGCGTTGCCACCGCCTGCGACACCGTAAGCGCACTCGCTCCTGGATAAGAAGCCTTGATAGTCACCACCGGCGGTGTGATTTGCGGATATTGGTCAATAGGCAGCATAAATAGACCGATTAACCCGATAATCACTATCAATATGGAGATTACAGCTGAAAATACAGGTCTGTCTATAAAGAAATTAACTTTCATACTTGACGCATTTTTAAAAAGTTATTCCTTTTTATCTGTTTCGTTTTTTATGAAATCTTCAGGTCGGGCAACAACAACTTTCACACCCGGCGACAACTTGTTGACTCCCTCAGTAACGACGAGTTCGCCCGGCACAAGCCCTCGCTCGACAACCATATTGTTGCCAAACTCAATACTCGTTTCTATATACCGCCGTTCCACCGTCGAGTCACGACGCATTACATATATATATGCTGCTCCCTTCTCCTGTATCAAGGCTTTCTGGGGTACAACGGTCACATCTTCCATTACATTAAGCAACAGCCTCACCTTGGTAAACTGCCCGGGCAGCAAGACATGATTGGGATTGGTCATTTCGGCTCTAACCGAGAATGTTCCGGTTTCGGGATTTACTTGAGGCTCGGCAAAATCTACAAGACCCTTATAGGGATAAACACTGTTGTCGGCAAGAGTTATGGTGACGGTAGGTTGCCACGAACGTGTGGTATCCTGCTGGCCTATATTCACATTCTGCTCCTTGCTGCGCAGGTAGTCGAGTGCCGTCATGCTGAAGTCAACCAACACCGTGTCACTCTTCACTATAGTTGCAAGCAACGACTTCCCCCCTGTTCCAACAAGAGTACCAAGGTCAACATTTCTCTCGCTTATATGACCGGAAATCGGCGATGTTACGATTGTATAACTCAATTCTTGCTCGGCTTGGTCAAGGTCGGCTTGGCTCATACCCACGCTTGCCACCGCTGTCTCGTAAGCGGCTATGGCATTGTCAAGGTCAAGTTGGCTTGCAGCATTTTGTTCATACAGAGGACGTATTCGTTCAAGGTCACGCTCAGCCTTGCGAGCAGTCGCCTCATCTTTCTTCAGTTGCGCACGTGCTTTATCGACCTTCGCCTTATATTGATCCTGATTGATGACAAACAACACCTGACCACGATTGACATATGTTCCTTCTTCAAATTTCATCTGCTCAAGAAAGCCTACCACACGAGCACGCACCTCAACAAATTGCTGAGCCCGTATACGTCCCACATAGTCGCCATAAATTTCCACATCCTGCTTTCCTGCAGGTTCAACGCATACCACGGGATAATCGGGTTCGGGAACCGGTTTCCGTGTCAAGAAGTAAATAACAACACCTATGGCTACCAAAGCAACGGCAATACCGATTATCTGCTTCCTTCTATCCCTCAATTCTTGCTTCGTAGGATATAGCTTCATATTCTTCAATGTTTAATGTCAGGCAAATTTCTACATCACAGATGTTTGCCATTTCTTATTTTCTGATTTGCAAAGTTTATCTCACCCAATCATGCGTTAACTGTGACAATTGGCTCTCCACAAACAGTCAATTCGATTGGCTCATTACAACGTGATTCTACAATTTTACAATCGTATATCACAACACAAAAATATAAATATCGGCAATAATGCAACCAATTTCTTAATATAAAATATACTAACAAGTATTTTTAAAGGAATTGCACTCATTTCTCAATGATTATTTACTTCATGTTTACACATACATCCGGTAAGTGCAGACATCAAAAGCAAATAATAAGCCATCCCCAACAAACAACTGCCATGTTTGTTGCTTTATAAAAAACATAAAAAATAAAGCAACCATGTCACATTCCGACATAGCTGCTAATTATCGTCAACCTTCTCTCCCACACCAACCCCATCTGTTGCGAGGAAAGATGCACACATGCAGTAGCAGTTTAACAATTACTTACTACCGATAGAATCAGATACCGTAAGGCTGTAACGACCCTTGGCGCGACGGCGAGCAAGTACCTTGCGGCCGTCAGCAGTTTTCATTCTTTCACGAAAACCATGCTTGTTAACTCTCTTCCTGTTCGACGGTTGGTATGTTCTTTTCATCGTTTTATGATTTTTTACTGTTTTGTTTAATTTCGATTTTCGGTGTGCAAAAGTAGCGACTTTTTTTATAACTACCAAGATTTTTGCATCCTTTCCTTTGCGTTTTTCTTAAATTACAGTATTTTTGCAGCGCAAATCATACCGCATAAAACATTATTACAATATAATTATATATGATTAACGCTCAAGACATCAAGAACGGAACTTGCATCCGTATGGATGGCAGGTTATACTTCTGCGTAGAATTTCTACACGTTAAGCCGGGCAAAGGCAACACTTTCATGCGCACAAAACTCAAAGACGTGGTTGACGGTCGCGTTATCGAACGCCGTTTCAACATAGGCGAGAAACTTGAAGATGTGCGTGTGGAACGCCGTCCATACCAATACCTATATCAAGAAGGCGGTGATCACATTTTCATGAACAACGAAACATTCGAACAAATTCCAATCGCTAAAGATCTCGTTACCGGCAGCAATTTTATGAAAGAAGGTGACATCGTTGAAGTAGTGTCTGACGCTTCGACCGAAACCGTGCTTTATGCCGAGATGCCCGTTAAGACCACTCTTAAAGTGACATATACCGAACCGGGACTGAGAGGAGACACCGCAACCAACACTTTAAAACCAGCCACCGTAGAAACAGGTGCTACTGTAAAAGTACCTTTGTTTATTAACGAAGGTGAACTTATAGAGGTTGATACTCGTGACGGCTCATACGTAGGACGTGTAAAATAATTTCCATTATCATACGAAAACATATATAAAAGGTGCATCCACACGGACGCACCTTTTATTCTTTTAAATACATTCTTATCGTAATAAAGGTTTGTTTTTTGCATAAAGACCATCTATGATTCCATCGGAAAGGCCAATTACAGGAACATATATGTAACGTGCCTTTATGAGGCTTGCGATGGTGAGGAAAATATCTCCTGCCGGCACTATTACATCGGCACGGTCGGGCTTCAGATTAAACTTATCCATGCGCTCCTCAACCGACAATGCTTTAAGCTGCCCGTGCAATTTTTGCAGCGAGTCGATGGGCATACGTTTCTGCTCAGTATCCTTTTCATCATTGCCGAGCATCTTATACAACTTGTTGATATTTCCACCCGACCCGATAATATTGGTATCGGGATAATCCACGGCAGCCTGTGACATGTCAGTACGTAAGCGTTCCCATTCACCGTTCGCCACCGCATTATTGAGTATGCGCACTGTGCCTATGTTATAAGAGCGGCTGCACACAAGTTGTCCCTGTGACAACAGATTTATTTCGGTGCTGCCACCACCTACATCAACATACATATAATTGCCATTACGGTCTTCCACACATTCGATGTGATTGTTATACACCATCTTGGCTTCTTCCTGTCCTGTAATTATTTCAATATCGAGTCCGACAGTTTTCTTAATGTTTTTAATAATATCAAGCCCGTTTTCCGCGTCACGCATTGCCGAAGTCGCACAAGCACGATAATCCGACACATCATAGATTTTCATCAAGTGGTTGTAAACTTTCATCAACCGCATCATGTTTTTCGCGCGCTTTTCTGAAATACGACCCAATTTGAACACGTCAAACCCAAGCCGCAACGGTACTCGCAACAATATTTCTTTCGAGGACTTAATCTCGCCATCACATTCGCGCTTAATACGTTTCACAAGCAATCGTGCAGCATTCGACCCTATGTCGATAGCCGCATAACTGACACTTTTCATTTTCTTTTCATCGTTTGCCATAGGAGATGGTTAATCTTATATTAAAATATGAGTTGGTTAATAATATCATTATCAGGCTGCCATTGTTGGCCACCACACTTGAGCGATGACACAACGGCAAACAATATTTCCACTATTATTAATGACGAGACAAAAAATGACGATGACTATACATCATTTACTCCAATGCCACTTGGAGAAACTGTCCCTAAAAATGGAGGCAACTGCCGGTAACGCTCGTTCTCGGCATAATATTCCTTGTAAAGTTCCTCCTGAGAACGGAATGGGGTATCACCTTCCTTAAAACGGAAATGATTCTCACCACGACCATCGACTATGCGTCCTTGCATGTTATCACGCAATCCATATTCCACAATCCGCTTCATTTCGGCCTTTATATCGGGATCATAAATCGGAGTGATGACTTCCACACGATTATCGAGATTGCGCGTCATCCAGTCGGCCGAACCTATATATACCCTCTCTTCATTGCCCACAGTGAAAATAAATATGCGCGAATGTTCAAGGAAACGGTCTATGATGCCGGTAATACGTATGCGTCCGTTATCGGGGACGACAAGCGAGCAATTACCCCGCACGAGCAGGTCTATTTCCACACCCGCCTCAGCTGCCTCATATATCTTTTTCACCATTGCATGATCGGTGATATGGTTGACCTTCATTTTAATGCTTGCCGGCATACCGTCCCGGCATTTGCGTATCACTTCATTAATAATCGACACAAACCTGTTACGCATGACATTGGGCGACACAAGTAATTCCTTGAATGACACAGGACTGTATGGGCGTTCGATAAAACCAAACACGGCATCAACTTCTTTGACAATACGCCTCGAAGCTGTCATAAGCATACAATCGGTATAGCTACGAGCGTTACCTTCATGGAAGTTGCCAGTGCCTATGCAGGCAATATCCGGTCCTTTAGCCATGCCGATATGAGTGATTTTTGAATGCACTTTCAACCCTTCTACTCCGAAAATTACATTTATTCCCGCATCTTGCATTCGCTTGGACCAATATATATTCGACGCTTCGTCAAAACGAGCAAGCAACTCGATCGACACAGTTACTTTCTTGCCGTTGCGGGCAGCACCAATAAGAGCCTTAACCACTTTTGATTCTTTGGCAAGGCGGTAAAGTGTTATTTTAATGCTTTTTGCGAGCGGATTCATGGCCGCTTCCTGCAAAACTCTTATAAATGAATCGAAGCTATGATAAGGCACATGGATAAAACGGTCGCGTTGCTGTATCTTGGTAAGAAGGCTCTCAGAGCCGCTTAGTTCTTTTTTCAATATCGGACACCATGCAGGATACTTCAAATCTTTCCGCCCAAAATCGGGAAATTTCATGAAATCCTTGTGATTATGATAACGGCCACTGGCAAGTACAGTATCGAGAGGGTCAAGGTCAATCTTCTTACGTATGCACTTCTGCAAATCCTTTGGCATATTGGCATCAAAAAGCACGCGCAACGGCTGCCCGCGCTTACGGCTCTTCACGCCTTTCGATATTTTTTGCAACGTGCCTGTACGTAAATCGTTATCAATTTCCATTTCGGCATCACGCGTAAACTTGAATGAATAAGCCTCAAAATCACTCAAGCCAAGTCCCTCAAACACTATCGGCAGACAACAACGCACCACATCATCGAGATACATCACATATTTCTTTCCATCACTATCGGGCAAACATACGAAACGCCCGGCTACAGCAACAGGCAACTCAAGATAGGCATACCCCACCGTATTGCGTCGGTTACCGCCATAATGGAATTTAATACCCAGATATATACTCTCGTCGGTTTCATTATCCAGTTTTTTTATTGCCGACATCCACACAGGTATTATAAATCCATTAAGATGGTCACGATAATATTGACGGATAAATTGCAATTGTTCATCGGTAACCTCGGTGTCATTTACAAGATAAATGTCTTCCTGACGCAATTCCTCCGTGACCATTTCCACAGAATGCTCATATTCAACACTATATTGAGAATTGAGCTTATTTATCTGTTTGATTATTTTCATGGCCTTTTCACTTTCGGCAGCAGCAGCTTTGTCGCCACACTCGGCAATACGGCTTTGAGTGGCCACTCTCACACGGAAGAATTCGTCCAGATTATTGGAATAAATGCCCAAAAACGACAGGCGTTCAAGTAATGGGATGTGCTTACGAGACGCTTCTTGCAATATTCTGCGGTTGAAATACATCCAACTGACATCCCTCTCAAGGTAAGGCATACTTTGCTTTTTCTTTGCCATCACAACAGATGAATTAAGTAATACACAAAGTAAACAAATAATTATAACAATTGTGTGTCAATCCACGTTTTTTTTCAATTGCCATGCACACATCCGGCCGAGCCAACGAAAATGAGTTTTCTATTGGAGCAATTTTAATGCTCGTTCAATTTGCTAATGCGCTTGCCTTACACTAACTTTGCGGCGATTTTTAAAGAGGAGAAAAATAATGTCAACTTATACAGCTGAAGACAAACGTAAAGTTACTACGCACCGCCTCATTGAGATGAAGCAGCGTAAGGAAAAAATTTCCATGCTCACGGCCTATGACTATTCTATGGCAAAACTTATAGACATGGCAGGTATGGATGTAATACTTGTGGGCGACTCGGCATCGAATGTGATGGCAGGCAATGTAACTACACTGCCAATGACCCTCGACCAAATGATTTATCATGGCAAGTCGGTAGTGAAAGCCGTGAGCCGTGCCCTTGTAGTGGTCGATATGCCTTTCGGAACATACCAAGGCAATCCGATGGAAGCATTTTCGTCGGCAGTGCGCATAATGAAGGAAACTCATGCCGATGGCGTGAAAATTGAAGGCGGCATAGAAATACGCGAATCGATTGAAAAAATATTATGTGCAGGCATTCCTGTAATGGGACATCTCGGACTTACGCCACAATCCATCAACAAGTTCGGCACGTATGCCGTACGTGCCCGTGAAAAGGCCGAAGCCGATAAACTCATAAGCGATGCAAGAATGTTGCAAGAAATAGGCTGTTTTGCTGTCGTACTTGAAAAAATACCGGCAGTCTTGGCCAAACAGGTAGCCGATGAACTCACAATTCCGGTTATAGGCATCGGTGCTGGCGGCGGGGTTGACGGCCAAGTGCTTGTAATGCACGACATGCTCGGCATCAACATGAGCTTTTCTCCACGTTTCTTGCGCCGTTACGCATCTATCGGCTCGACCATCATCGAAGCCGTGGGCAACTACATCAACGATGTAAAAAGCGGTGATTTCCCAAACGAGAAGGAACAATATTAAGCAAACCTTTTTATCAATCAGCATAAATTGCGCAAGCTGCCTACGTTGCAGTTTGCGCAATTATTTATTTGTTTGTAATTTTACCGAAACATTTTTACACTGTCTTATGGAGAAAAGTAATGAAATGAAAGACAAACGCATAGGGCTGTCTCTTAAGAAATCGAAGGCTGCATATATCGTTATTGCCATAGTAGTGATGGCTGCAATAGCATTGGCATTTTTCTACCCCGATTCAATCGAGGGCAACGTGCTAAGGCAGCACGACATCGTACAAGGTATCGCAAACGGGCAGGAAGCCAAGGAGTTCAAAGCCGAAACAGGCGAAACCTCATGGTGGACTAACTCGCTTTTCTCGGGAATGCCGATGTTCCAGATCTCTCCATCCTACGGCAGCAGCGCATTACTGTCGTGGATCAACAGTGTGTATGGACTTTGGCTGCCAACTCCATCCAACTTGTTGTTCATGATGATGATAGGCTTCTTCATTCTGATGCTTGCCTGTAAAGCAAGATGGCATATCGCCCTCATAGGAGCCATAGCCTATGGATTTTCATCCTATTTTATTATCATCATTGGAGCAGGACATATATGGAAATTCCTGACGCTTGCTTATGTCCCACCCACAATCGCCGGCATTATATGGTGTTATCGTGGCCGCTACCTGCTTGGCGGTGCAGTTGCAGCCTTGTTTGCAGCCATGCAGCTTCTATCCAATCACCCTCAAATGACTTATTATTTTCTCTTCCTCATTGTCGCCATTGCAATTGGTTACTTGGTGCAGGCATACAGGGAGAAAAAAATAAAGCAGTGGGGAATTGCCACTGGCGTACTCGCATTGGCGGCAATACTTGCAGTACTCGCCAATTCTCCAAATTTATACAATACCTACCGGTATAGCAAGGAAACTATGCGTGGCGGCCATTCCGAACTCGCCGTTGCCTCGCCAAACTCAACCAAAGACGGTCTCAACAAAGATTATATCACAGCATGGAGCTACGGCAAGTCGGAAACATTCACCTTGCTTATCCCGAATGTAGATGGCGGCGCGACCATAAAGCCCGTAAAAGGCAACAACTCCATTCTCACACTTGCCGATACCGACCAAGCCAAAAGATTGCTTAACGAAGGAAAAATTTCGGGACAAGACTATCAATATCTGGCACAATTTCCTCAATATTTCGGCGACCAACCCATGACCAACGGACCCGTTTACGTCGGGGCATTGATATTCGCCCTGTTCATAGTTGGGTGCATCATCATAAAAGGACCTATAAAGTGGGCATTGCTCATTATAACCATCATCACCCTCATGCTGTCGTGGGGACATAATCTGATGTGGTTTACCAATTGGTTTATCGACCATTTCCCTCTTTACAACAAGTTCCGTACCGTTTCAAGCATCCTCGTGGTAGCAGAGTTTACCATTCCATTACTTGCCATGCTTGCATTACAAAAAATTTTATTTGACAAAAAATTAAAAAAATGGCAATGGATGGCAACATGCAGCACACTTGGTGTGTGTGCATTGATTTGCCTGATAATATATCTATTCCCCAGAATATTCAATATATATACCCAACAGGAATATGAATTAATCAAACACGGATATGCCCAACAACTGCCCACACTGTTTGAAGCTATCAAGAATGTACGCTCAGCCATGATTTCGGCCGATGCCATCCGCAGCTTCATAATCATTGCTCTCGGTTGCGGAGTGCTTGTGGTGCAGAAAGCAGGGAAAATAAGTCCTTCGGTTGCCACTGCATTGGTTGGTATAGTGGTACTGATCGATTTGTATTCCGTTAACAAGCGTTATCTGAGCAGCGAGTCATTCACAAAGCCGATTGCCACAAACACTGAAGCCGTCTTTACAAAACGTCCTGTCGATGAAGCCATTTTGCAAGATACGGCAATGAATTACCGCGTATTTGACCAGCAACTTTTCAGCGATGCCATGCCATCGTATTACCACAAAGCCATAGGGGGCTACCATGCAGCCAAATTAACACGTTATCAAGACCTTATAGATTATCAGATTTCAACTGGCAACATCAACGTGTTGAATATGTTAAACACCAAATACATAATTAAGGGCAATACCGACATGACTGTCAACCCGGGAGCATTGGGCAATGCATGGTTTGTGAACAGTATCGACTATGTGGCAACTCCAACCGAAGAAATGAACTACCTCGACCATTTCAATCCTGCCTCCGAGGCGGTTGCCGATAAAAAGTTTGAAAAGGTCTTAGGCACAACGGTTCCTGCCAAAGCCATGGGCGACACAATATATGAAATCTCCTATGCACCCAACCGTCTCGTTTATCATGCACAAAGCCGGAACGGCGGACTTGCCGTGTTCTCCGAAGTATATTTCCCATGGGGTTGGGAGGCTGCCATCGACGGCCAACCGGTAGAAATCGGACGCGTAAATTACATCCTGCGGGCATTGAAGATACCGGCAGGAAGCCATACCATCACTTTCAAATTTGAGCCGCAGTCGGTGAACGTGACCGAAACTCTTGCATATATTTCCATATCCATAATATATCTGCTTGTCATTGCTTCAATAGCTATGGCAGTAGTAAAAAGACTTAAACAACATTGGGAAAATTAAAAAATATCAGTTCGGCCCTATCGCGCTACCAAGCAAGCAAGGGGTTTGGCATACATTCACCGTTTGCATTCAACTTTATATTGAATGTACTTGATGAAAAATACGGATACTATGCTTACGAGTACCTGCAACATTTGCGAACCAAAGTAATAGAACGCACACGGAGTGAACACGGTTACACTCCGCGTGTAATATCGCTGAGCGAAGCGGCTGCCATATTCCGTATCGCCAATCACTACAACCCTCCCTTGTTTTTGTCGATAGGGAGCAGTTACGGTGTGGCTGTGGCAAGCCTGCTGTCGGTGTCACGCCGCAGCCGTATTATAATCTACGAAACCATCGACAACTCCACTGCTCGTGAGGTGCTTGCCGAATATGCCGACCGCATCGACAATGCCGACAGCTTGCAAGAAGCCATCGACAAATATAATACTGAACGAAGGGATGCAGACAACTGTTTTGTGACAATAAACAATGTTTCCGACAACGATGTACAGGCTGTCGAAGACTTAATCGACAAACTGGTCACAGAATGCGGAATATTGATAATCCGCAACACCGGCACATCGCGCACCATGAAACGGCTATGGGAGCATTGCAAAGGATGCATGAAATATGGCATGTCATTTTCAAACGGCAAGATGGTGGTTGCCATCCTTAACCCCAAACTTCCTCGTCAGGATTTCGGAATATGGCTGTCATAGCCACACAGATTCAAACCTGCTAACAAAACATCCGGTTTTACAGCCATATATCGCAGATTTTTGCACGCTTGTGCAGAAGTCTGCGATTCTTTGATTAACTTTGTTATCAAAGCGTGACAATCACACACCTGAGAAGATATGCAATACCCTTTGATTTCAGAATATGTCGATGCCATCCGTTCGGCGGAGGACAACTTCGACAAACTCAGCCGCCTGCGTCCCGTGCTCGACGGGAAAGGCAACCCCGTGATGTCGAGCGGCAACTTTGCCGTGGTGTTCAAGATGGAGGACATAGATACTGGCAGGCTATACGCCGTGAAGTGCTTCACAAAGGAACAGGCGGAACGCGAGGAAGCGTACCGGCAGATAACCGACGAGCTTGAATTTGTGCAGTCGCCCTACCTCGCCAAGGTGAGGTATTGTGACAGGGAACTCTTCGTGGACACCAACAGTTCGGACGAAAGCGAGTTCCCCGTGCTGCTGATGGACTGGGTGGACGGCACGACGCTCGACCGCTACGTCCGTCAAAACATCGGCGACAGGTACGCCCTCGAAGTGCTGGCGTACAACTTCAGCCGCCTTGCCATGTGGCTCTTGCCGCAGTCTTTCGCCCACGGTGACCTGAAGCCCGACAACATCCTCGTGCGTGACGACGGTTCGCTCACCCTTGTCGACTACGATGGAATGTTTGTGCCTGCCATGCAGGGTCAGAAGTCGCGCGAACTTGGCAGTCCCGACTTCCGCCACCCGCTGCGCACTGCGGACGACTTCAACGAGCACATCGACGACTTCCCCATCATCTCCATCCTCCTCTCGCTCCGCCTGATTGCCTCCGACCAGTCGCTGCTCGACAGATACGGAGCAGCCGACCGCCTGCTCTTTGCGGAAAGCGACTACCGCGACTTGTCGTCCTGCCGGCTGCTCAAGGCCGTGTTTCCCTCGCAGAATGCCGAAGCCAATACCCTCGTTGGACTGTTCGCCATTGCCTGTGGGCACAAGACACTCGCGAATGTCTCGTTCCGGTTGTTGGCGGTTGCGAAGCCGCAGAAGCCGAAGGTAATCGAAGTGGAAGAAGAACTTTCCATGGAAGTGACGGACGAAGACCTAAAGGATGCAATCAAGGATGAGTTCGGAGTTTGGTACAGCCGGGATGGAAAGCGGTTGTTGAAAGGAGCAAAGTTCAAGAAATATAAAATAAAGGAGGGAACAAGGGTTATTTGTGACAATGCGTTTGCGAATTGCAGTTCATTGCAAGAGATATCCATACCACAGGGCGTGACAAGCATTGGCGACAACGCGTTTAGTGGTTGCGAATCATTGCGCGAGATAATCATACCAAGGTCAGTGAAAAAGATTAGTGGTAACCCTTTCGTCTTATGTAGATGTAAAGTGATATGTAACTCGCCTCATTTTAAGATTGTTGACGGTGCGCTTTACGATGCCGACATGACGGTTATTATATCATTCCTTTCCGATGCCACTAAATTTGTAATCCCATCAAGCGTGATAAGCATAGGTAATAGTGCGTTTAGTGGTTGTGAATCATTGCGGGAAATAACTCTTCCAAAGAACATGAACAGCATTGGTAACTATGCGTTTAGTGATTGCGAATCATTGCAGAAAATTTCACTTCCAAAGAACGTGACAAGCATTGGCGACAGTACGTTTAGTGGTTGTGAATCATTGCAGAAAATTTCACTTCCAAAGAACGTGACAAGCATTGGAAGCGATGCGTTTTATATTTGCACTTCATTGCAACAGATAACAATACCACAAGGCGTGACAAGCATTGGCGACAACGCGTTTAGTGGTTGCGAATCATTGCGCAAGATAATCATACCCAAGGTCTGTGAAAAGATTGGCACTAACCCTTTCGAGGGTTGTAAATGCAAGGTGATATGCAACTCTCCTCATTTTAGGATTGTTGACGATGTACTTTACAATGCAGACATGACGGTTATCATATCATTCCTGTCTGATGCCACAAGGTTTGCAATCCCAAATGGCGTGACGAGCATTGGTGACAGTGCGTTTAGTGATTGCAAATCATTACAAAAGTTATCAATTCCAAAGAGTATGACCAGCATTGGCAACTATGCGTTTAGTGGTTGCGAATCATTGCAGAGGATATATATACCGAATGGAGTAACAAGCATTGGCAACAGGACGTTTAGCAGGTGCAAATCATTGCAGGAGATTTCAATCCCATCAAGCGTTACAAGTATAGGGAACCATGTGTTTTATGGTTGCAGCCTTTTGTGCAAAATTAAAATACCCAGAGGCAATCGAAAACATTTCGGAAAACTATTATACCAATATAAAGACAAATTAGTTGAAGTATTAAAAGGAAGTATAAAAGCATGATAGTAATTGCATCTAAACGCCGCAAGGCGGAAAACATATTGAAAGAACACCCCAATGCCATCATCGCGGACGTGACCAGCCACGCCACAGACGCTTTGGTGCGTCTCAGCCCGTTCTATCCCCACAGGGGCATCCCCGTGCCGTTCAGTCCGGGATGGACAGCGACCTGCGTGGAGGCGATATGGCAGGGGCTGAAAGTGTTCGAGCACGCCGACATCGACACCGGGCTGTTCAGGAACGACACGATGAAGGACATGAAGCGCACGGTAAGGCGGTTCGGCAGGCCGTTGGGACACCGCAAGGGCGTGGACGGCACCGAACTGCTGGGCTACATCGAGGCGCGGAAGCAGATTTACCTGCCGGCATACAGGTGGGTGCTGGAGCACAAGGTGCGGGACATCGTGGAACGGCTGCGGGAAGCGAGCCGCAGCAAGACCATCGTGCTGCTCGACTACAACACCAACTGCGATGTGGACGATGGCAGCAAACCGCTTTCGCACGCCTACTTGGTCAAGGCATACGCAGAAGGGCTGTACCCATACAACGACGTAAGCTGCGACGACGGCTGCGACAAGGACAAGGCGCAGACAAAGGCCGACAGCCCTGCACAACCCATACAACTCTCATTGTTCGACCAATAAAGAAACAACGATATGGAAA
>CAYNBZ010000016.1:0-39441 GCA_964395975.1 uncultured Muribaculaceae bacterium
ATGCCCGTTATCACAAGTGATTTCGGCTTCCGGGTTGATTCGTTTAAGCAGTTCCGATGCTGGCTCGTCATTCGGGTCTTGTGGTACGAGTTTGCCGTGAATGGCTAGGTGAAGGATTTTACTCTTGGTTTGCTTGATGATGGTTTGTAAGTCGGTTTTACCTCGTTCAATTTTATCAATTAAGGCAAACCAACGTTCTATCTCTGTCACTATCCTTTCTTGCTCAGCGAGTGGTGGAAGAGGAAAGTAGAAATTCTTAAGGACATCAAACGGAGGTATATTTTTAATGGCTGTTCCTTTACTTTCTTTATAGGCTTCCTCTTTAAGAATATAATCGAAGTATAGCAGATAAAAACGTTGCATGAGATTCAGCACGCCCATAATGATATTCCGGCTAATAATTATAATTGTACAAACCAATAAAATATACAAATATTCTTGTGAGAATACTTTTCATTAAGACCGCATGATGTTTTTAACGGTACTATGCGGAATTACTGTTTTATTTTATATAATTTGTATGGTGTTTTCTTCCCATTCCTCCTTTGTCAGTCTCATAAAATGCTCTGTCCGAACATCACCCAATGGAGATACTTTCCCCACCTCTGTATGGTGAAAGCGGAAACCGCATTTCTCCATTACCCTGCGCGACTTTATGTTGCCATCATAGTATCCGCACCAAACAGCTACCATTCCCAATTCTTCGAAACACCGTTGCAACAGACGACACACTGCTTCTGGTATCAAACCCTGCCCCCAATACGGCTTGCCAATCCAATAACCTATTTCAACCTCGTTAGCCTGCATTTCGGCACTGTGTAGACCATCACCGAACATAATACCTATGCTTCCGATTGGTTCATTGGTTTCTTTCAAGACCACTGCGTAAGTTTCAGGAGCAGCAAAGACAGTGCGGATTATATTCAAGCTATCTTCTACGGAAGTATGAGGTGGCCAGCCCGCAATAGGTCCGATTGCCGGGTCTTGGGCATATTTATATAAAGACTCTGCATCGGACTCTTGCCAAGGTCGTAATATAAGCCGATCTGTATTTATTGAGGTCATTTAAACGTTAGATTCTTAAATGTGTAAAATGTTAAGATAGAATTATTTCTTATATGGGTGACCAAAATCATACATAAAGAAAGCCTTATGTATGTAGGCTGTGCTTGACAAAGATACGATAAAGAATGAAATTTTGCCCCATCTTCCCGATGCAAAAGTGGTTATGTCACTCAGGCCTCATTGAAGTGATAAAAGTTATTCTGTACAAGCTCAAGACAGGTTGTCAATGGGCGTTTCTGCCGGTGAAAACAATAATTTTTGTTACCTCCACAACTGCGCTCCTTATCCAATTTACTTCTCATAAAACGATATGCTCTAACCACTTCAGAGCCGAATTTCACTAAATGTTGTGATTGCAGAAACAGAGGTTCGGTCGTAATTTTGCAGCATGTTGAATATGCATAATATGAGATTTGTAGGTGTCATTTGCACGATACTCGTGATATTGGCACCACAACAGGCACAAAGCGAGGCATTCCCTGCCGATTTCACAGCCGACACGATTATATCTCTCAACGAGTTACCGGTTACAGCCATCAAATATGGCGAAGGCTTCAACAATAAAGCCATAGCCTCAACGACAATCGGCAAAACCGAAATCGAACGCTATCGCATCAATTCTTTCAAAGATGCCAGTGCAATGATTCCCAATTTTTATATCCCCGACTACGGGTCGCGCATGACATCTTCAATATACGTCCGCGGACAAGGTACTCGCATCGACCAACCCGTGGTAGGCATGAACATCGACAATATACCCGTGCTGACAAAGGAAAACTACGACCTTGACCTGCTCGATATCGAGCGCATCGAAATGCTACGCGGTCCACAAAGCGCACTGTTCGGGCGCAACACCATGGCAGGAGTCATAAATATCACCACATTGTCACCATTCAACTACCAAGGGACACGCGCAGTGTTATCCTACTCCAGTGGCAACACCTATCGGATAGGGCTCTCTACCTACCAACTGATTAATGATCGTGTCGGATTGTCAGTTGCAGCAGGATACTTCTCTACCGACGGGTTCTTTGACAACAACTATAACGGTTGCGACCTCGATTGGGAGAAACATGGCGAGGGACGGGCAAAGCTGCAATGGCAAGCCAAGGATGACCTGCGTATCGATAACGTATTTTCATTTTCCATCTCACGGCAAGGGGGATATCCATACGAATCGGCCGAACGAGGAGAAATCAACTACAACGACACATGCTTTTATCGCCGTGCAAACATCAGCGATGGAATTACGTTGGAACTGACCCGTGACCGATACACAATGACGAGCATCACATCTTATCAGTATCTTGACGACAACATGACTCTCGATCAAGACTTTTTACCCTTATCATACTTCACCCTCACGCAGAAACGCCGGGAACATACACTTACCCACGATGTGATGTTCAAATCTCCCAAAGAGAACAGTAGCCCATATTCATGGCTTACAGGATTTTTCGGATTCTATAAGCACATGAAAATGGATGCACCGGTAACATTTAAAGACGATGGCATAACCAACCTTATAGAATATTACCGCAATCTTTACAACAGCGACTACCCTATCAGCTGGGATACCCGTGAATTTTTGCTTAACAGCAATTTCAAAACCAATAATTTCGGACTGGCACTGTATCACCAATCAGCATACAAACTCGGACATTGGACATTTACAGCAGCATTACGCCTTGACTTTGAATACAACCGGCTTGATTATTTGAGCCAATGCAATACGGGATATAACACATACGCTCCCGACGGCTCGCTTTACCGCCACGATGATGTGAATATCAACGACCCCGGCAATGAAACCAAAACATTCCTGCAACTTTTGCCCAAGATATCAGCATCTTATGATTTCGACACACCGCAACCCATATCGGTCTTTGCATCGGTAGGCAAAGGATATAAGGCCGGAGGTTTCAATACACAGATGTTCAGCGATGTGTTACAGCAACGGCTCATGAACTATATGGGCATCGGTTCAAATTACAAAGTCGAGGATATAATATCTTACAAGCCCGAAACCAATTGGAACATCGAAGCCGGTGTCCATGCCGAATGCTTCGACGGGCGCATACGCACCGATGTTTCATTGTTTTACATACACACTACCAACCAACAGCTTACAATGTTTCCCGATGGCAACACCACGGGACGCATAATGACCAATGCAGGCAAGTCCCGCAGCTATGGTGCGGAAATTGCAATAAAGGCCAACCCTATAGATCCTCTCTCAGTGTCGGTTAGTTACGGTTTTACCGATGCCCGATTCATAGAATTTAACAATGGCCTCGAAAATTATTCCGGCAATTTTATACCATACGCGCCCCAAAATACTATCTTTGCATCTGCCAATTACGTATTCAACACACATCGCAGTTGGCTCAGGAGCATAACTCTTGATGCGCACTTGCGTGCCGTGGGCAAAATCTACTGGAACGAAACCAACGATGAGAAGCAACCTGTATATTGCCTGCCCGGAGCATCAGTAACATTCAGCAACAGAAATTATTCGCTTGAATTATGGGGTGAAAACTTGAGCGATACCAAATATCGCACATATTACTTCACATCGATTGGACATACTTTTTTCCAACGTGGCAAGCCCATTACTATAGGTGCAACGTTACGGTTAAACATAAAAACAATATAACAACGCTTATTTACACAACAAAAAAGAAATGAAAAAATCTATTTTACTCCTACTCACAGTATTACCGGCTGCGATACTTACTTCATGCCTCGATAGCGATACCAACAACACATCTTCGTTCAGTGCCACAATGGTGCAAATAAAAAACAACAACGGCAATACATCGCTCGGGACAGCCAACTATCGCTACGACATAGATTTCACCGACAACCTTATAGACATCACCATTTACGACACCGACATATATGGTACGGCATTTGTGCTTAACGATTTGCCACTGACGTTTTCAAGCACGGCAGGCTATCTGTTCCACGCCACGGATATTATTCCGGAAGATGCTTCGGGTAATGCAATTTCTTCTCTGAGCATTACCGACATATATGGTCAATATTTCAACACGTTGGATATGAGGTTCACCATAAATGGCACAACCACAGTCACAGCTATTCCAAACTCGGCAGTATATCAATTCTGCGACATATTTACACAAAACGACACTACCAACTACGAGTATGACGAATGCCTCGTAGGATTGTCATATAACATAACCTCCGACTCGACCACAGTCGATATAACACTTAACAACATACGGTTTGTCGAAGAGATGCCGGTGTTGACCATGACTTTCCCGAATATTCCAATCAGCTCGTCAGCAGCAGGCAACAGCTTGGTTTTTGCAGCCAACACCATAATTCCGGAAATAGGCAATACCCCATATCCGGCCTACCAATTAACCGACATATCGGGTACTGTCAATCCCTCATTCACCTCATCTGGCAACTATTTTAGCAATGAAAATGTGACGGCCACATTCAAGTGTTTGGGCATGACGGTATCGATGAGTGCCCGAATGTATAATTAACGATTAATGACCGCACAAGACCTTTGTGCTAAAATAAAAGCAACTGTCTGAATATAAACGACTACCGCTTTATTCACAACCGGCAACTATATTCTTGCACCAACGGCTTTGTTAAATCAGGGCTTCCTACACTTTCCAGTGGCATGACCCACTGCTATTTACTTACAAAATCGTTGGTGCAATGCATGTAGTTGCTATTTTATTACTTATCTGTGATTTTAATCAATGAAAGGATTCAAGGAATGGCTTTCAAGATTGTCATTTCGCACAGGGGCAATAATACTGCTCATGTGCGTACCTTTCTACATATTATCGTTTACGCAATTTTTGTTGCCAATAAGCGTGGGAGCAAAAAGCATACTATGGATTGTATTGTTCGGGTTTGCCAAAACAACACAATACAGCGGACTAACCATCCTTGGTGTTGAAGGCTACAAACGATTGAAATCACAAGTCATTGTATGGCGCAATAAAAAAAGTAAAGAATATGGAACTGACCGGTGAAGAGTTTTCAAGTCTGAAAAATTTCCTCGATGTCGAGGCCGCAAGAATCAACAACATTGGGTTTATCGACAATGACCCTGTGCAATTTCCGCGCCGATTCGAACAATTACAAGATATAGAACTTGTGTCGTTCTTATCGGCAACCATAGCTTGGGGCAACCGTAAAATGATATGCAACAACTGTGAAAAAATGCTTGCCTTGATGGATAATGCCCCAATGGTGTATGTCATGGATAAGGCTTACGAAGATCTACCCGACAAATTGAACATTCATCGTACATTTTTTGCCAAGAACTTTAAATATATGCTCAGGGGATTTCGTGCCATATTCAAAAAGTATGACTCTCTGCATAACTTTGCATTACATCATGACGTGGGCAGCCACGAAACGCCTTCTTGGCGGCTTGTTGAACTCATGCAACAACAATTTTCCGAAGCAAACAACGGAACCACCGATTCGCAATGTCTTCCAACCCAACTTGCCAATACTGCTCTCAAACGCATCAATATGGCTCTTAGATGGCTCGTGCGCAACGATGGCATTGTGGACATGGGAGTATGGACCGCAATCAAGCCATCACAACTATTCATTCCGCTTGATGTACACGTTGGCGACACTGCTCGCGCCTTACATCTTGTGACAAGAAAAGCCAACGACAGGCGTACCGTGATGGAACTGACAGGCATATTGCGCCAAATGCGTCCTGCCGACCCGGTAATATACGATTTCGCACTTTTTGGCATAGGCATAGGCGACAAGTACCTCGCTCCGGCAGTCAAATAAAAATCATTCGAGCAGCACGTCCGAAATGGATTTCAGCGTGTCCGACGACTTGACGACATTGACATGTTTGACAGAACTCCTGCAGCACAAAACTCAAGGTCCTTCTACTGTTGTGGAAGTCTTGGGAACCGTTCTTAACAAAGAATGACGTTCCGAATTCTTTCCTAACGAGCAAAGTCTTTTTAGTCCCTTTAGAAATGCATCAATTGTGGCATACATTTTTAAAGGGACATTTTTTATTTCTCAACCAAGCCGGGGCTTGTTGCTTGCATTTCCAGATATCAACTTAAGAAAAACATTAGCGACCAACCGATGTAGAAATTTCGGTTGGTCGCTAATGTTAGTTTCCTATCAATATCACCTTTTTTACAAAATACCCTGAGCCATCATTGCCTTAGCCACCTTCATGAAACCGGCAACATTTGCTCCACGCACATAATTGACAAAGCCATCTTCCTGTTTGCCATATTTCACACATTGCTCATGAATATTAGCCATGATGCCCTTTAATTTAGCATCGACTTCCTCGGCACTCCAAGTGAGCTTCTGCGAATTTTGAGCCATCTCAAGCCCCGACACCGACACACCACCGGCATTTGCAGCCTTTCCGGGCGCATACAATATCTTGGCATTGACAAATTCATGCACCGCCTCGGGAGTTGAAGGCATATTGGCACCCTCCGATACAGCAAAACAGCCATTTGCAAGAAGTGCACGAGCGTCATCTCCATCAAGTTCATTTTGTGTTGCCGAAGGCATGGCTATATCACATTTCACACTCCAAGGACGACCGCCATCGAAATATTGACAATCATATTCCTCGGCAAACTCACGTATGCGACCACGATACACATTCTTCAATTGGAATATATAATCAAGTTGCTCGCGAGTGATACCATCGGGTACATATATCGTACCATTCGAATCACTAAGCGTAACAACCTTTGCACCAAGTTGCAACAATTTATCGGCAGTATACGTGGCAACATTACCAGAACCTGATATTGCCACAGTCTTGCCCTTTATGTCAATACCACGGGTCGCAAGCATATTCAACAGGAAATACACATTACCATAACCTGTGGCTTCGGGACGAATAAGCGAACCACCAAACTCCATCCCTTTGCCGGTAAATGTTCCGGTATTTTCGCGAGCCATTTTCTTATACATGCCATACATATAGCCCACCTCGCGTCCGCCTACGCCGATGTCACCGGCAGGAACGTCGGTGTCAGGCCCGATGTGACGCCATAGCTCTGCAATATAAGCCTGACAGAAACGCATCACTTCCATATCCGATTTGCCTTTGGGATTAAAATCCGAACCGCCTTTTCCACCACCCATGGCAAGTGTGGTAAGAGAGTTCTTAAACGTTTGCTCGAATGCAAGGAATTTAAGAATTGACTGGTTTACCGATGCATGAAACCTTATACCTCCCTTATATGGACCTATGGCATTATTGTGTTGTACCCGATACCCCATGTTGTTTTGGATGCGACCCTTATCGTCAATCCATGTTACACGGAACGAAAATATTCTATCGGGAATACACAAACGTTCAATCAAATTATAACGTTCAAATTCAGGATGTTCGTTATACACATCTTCAATAGATGTCAAAACTTCTTCCACTGCCTGCAAATACTCCGGCTCATTAGGGAAACGCCGTTTTAAATCATTCAATACTTCACTTGCTTTCATTTAGATTCTATATTAATGGTTACAAATCCTAACAAAGATAATGAAGTAGGAACAAAATAAAACTGCTATTGCTTTTTTTTTATGTTTTTTATGCCAAACGTTACAAAACGCTTCATAGACAACACATGACCGGAGCTACTCCCGTATGCTCTGGTACACGATTGAAAACAGTTTTGGACGAATATCGAGTTGGCTGAAAGCGCGATTGTCGCGTGTTGGATTTATTTTGTTGCACAAAAAAATAAAAATCAAATCATTATCCGGGTCAACCCAATAAGCAGTTCCCGAGAAACCTATATGTCCGAAAGTCGCTGCCGTAGCCTCGGCACAAGTGGGTGATTTTTCTTCATTCTCTTTATCAGGCTTGTCAAAACCAAGTCCTCGACGAGAATTGGGACTCTTGGTCTTACAAAACAGGTCAACAGTCGAAGTCTTAAGATACCGCTTCCCACCGTATTCACCGCCATTAAGCCACATTTGGAACAACTTCGACAAATCATTGGCATTGGAGAATACGCCGGCATTGCCCTGCACTCCTCCCGAGAAAGCCGCAGTTTCATCATGCACATAACCGCGAATCAGTTGACGGCGCAACATCGGGTCATATTCGGTAGGTGCAATCTCCGACAATTCAAAACGCGACAACGGTCTGTACAGTGTGTGATATGCACCAAGTGGAGCAAAAATACTGTCTTCTACATATTTATTATGAGATACGCCGGTAACCCGTTCTTCTATGTTCATCAACAGGCAGAAATTAAGACAGCTATATCTATAGCCGGCATCTTTACACAACGGAATGTCATAAATACGTTGCATTATGGTGTCGTATGTAGCCTTGCAACCATATATCCCATCAGCTATTGCAATGTCAAATTTCTCAGTCTGGCTCTTTGATAAAATATCGCTACGCAACCGGGCTCTTTTATTTCCATATAAGTTACGTCCAACCTTAATAGAATACACATCGCTCTTGTGTTTGCGGAAAAGTTTGCCCGTGTATGAATTTGTATCTATCACCACGTCATACATACTTAGGTATGAAGGCATTCCTGATTCATGAAATAGCAATTGGCGCAACGTAATTTTTTCCTTATCTGTACCATTAAGCTGCGGTATATATTTACTTGTAGCCGCATCAATGTCGATCAGACCATCGTCATATGCCTTCATTATTCCGGCTATGGTACCCGTGGCCTTCGATACCGATGCAAGGTCATAAAGTGTATTCACAGTAACAAGTTCACCCGATTCATAATCAAGATTGCCGTAAGATTTGTTACATACTACCTTCCCTTGTCGAGCCACAAGTATTTGACATCCTGGGAAAGCCCGTGTATCAATTCCCTCTTCAATGAGCGAATCGATACGCATCAACATATCAGACTTCAGGCCCACTTCATCGGGCACACCATATCCAAGCCTTGTCACAACCGTTTCCATTCCCGCACCCGCCTTAGCCACATTGCCGACAGACACAGGCAACTTCCCCGATGCGGCATTCCCACCATAAATGGTCTGCGCAGCGTAGTCCTGAGCCATGTTACAATCATCATATGCAAAAATTATGGCCGAAGAACGGGCAAGAGACTGTGCAAAACGTGAAACCCTGTAGGCCGGCATAAACATCGTGCATATCACTTTGCTTGTAACTTTTCTCGTAATCTGCTCAAGAGCTGAAACATACTTGTTGTCGCTCGAATGCACTGCCACGAGTACAACATCGTATTCATTTAGGCTTTCCGCCAACTTGTCAACCGACATTCCATCGTAATAATCAAACTTACCTGTGTCGGAATACATTCGGCACCGATTTTGGAACATCGATGTCAATCCACCCTTGCCACCGAGCGACAACACCGCCACTCGCTTCTTGTCAATATCCCTTAACGGAAGCAGGCCATCGTCATTTTTTACCAACGTAATGGCACGTGACCACAACTTGTGGCACACTTCCTCGGCATGTCCGGAATTAATCTCGGGTACAAGTCCGTCAATTTCCACACGTTGCGGACGGTTAAGACCGAGTGCAAACTTATATTGCAACACCTTGCGGCACCGTTCATTAATCATCTGTTCCGATAATCTGCCGGTAGATACGGCACTTTTTATCGAAGCAATTTCACCGGTCGCATTCACCGGACCAAGCAATATGTCATTACCGGCGAGCAAAGCCTTGACGCACACCTCACCCTCGCCGGTGACACCTTTCATTGCAAGCCCGTCGGTGAAAATAAGCCCATTAAATCCCATTTCGGTCTGCAACAAATCGGTAACGACTTCTTTCGACAACGAAGCCGGTATCTGTTCTTTGAACAACGCAGGAATATTCAAATGAGCTACCATAATTCCCGAAAGTCCAGCATTGACATATTGGGTAAATGGGACAAACTCACACACTTTCAGTTCCGACCCATTTTTATTAATGGTTGGCAGTGTCTTATGAGAGTCCTGCGAAGAATTGCCATGTCCCGGAAAATGTTTTGCCACTGACAGCACGCCACCATCTTCAAGTCCACGGGCATAAGCAATTCCATGCCGAGCCACCACATCGGGATTCTCGCCGAATGAACGTGTACCGATAACGGGATTTTCAGGATTGTCATTGATATCCAAAACCGGGGCAAAGTTCACATGGAATCCTGCCCTGCGGCATTGCCGTGCCATTTCACGACCATATTCATAGAGCAGTTTGTCATCGACAATTGCACCAAGAATCATGTTACGAGGGTATGATATTGCATCGCTGAAACGCATCGATAAACCCCACTCACCGTCAAGTGTCATCATTAGTGGCACTTTCGCCAACGATTGGGCATAATTGGTGACTTCGGCCTGTTCCATCAATGTTCCTTTGGTATATAAGAGTCCTCCTACATGATGCTGTACCACCATTTTTTTAATCCAAGCCAAATTGTTCTGGTCGGTCGATGGCATCACTTGAACCACTATCAGTTGCCCTATCCTTTCATCAAGCGACATACCGTCCATCACCGAATCGACCCAATGATTCATTTCCCGAGTATCAATGCCGTTGAAAATGACAGGATAAGAGCCTGCCTTCTCACCTGCTTTGGCAATTGATACAAGCAAGAAGAGTTGTAAAAGAGCCAAAAATCTTAATTTCATCTGTTTGTCAATTTATGCACTGCATCCGAGGTCTGCTGCTCGGTCGTATCACCACGTCGTTGATACCCAATTTTTTCACATAGTCCAATACGCGAGTGCCGAACTTTTCACTGTCGCAATACTTGAAATCTTTGTTTATAAACGATGTCATATAATCACCGCCACGTGCAAGATAGTCAAGTGTGGCTATCCGATATATCTTGGCCCTATTCACAGCTATTCCTCTCACAGTAGCAACTTCCACCGATCCATCCTTTCGATAAAGCACCTTCACACTGTTGCTCACTGCATCTCCGCCACGCTTGGCCATGACTTCTATGGCCTTTAACAAATCCTCTCCACTGACATCAATCACCACAAGCTTATTGTTAAACGGGAACATCGCCCCGATAAGACCTTCCGATACTTCTCCTTCGGGCATAGCCTGCCGTATTCCGCCCTTGTTCATGATAGCAAGGTCGATGTTCAGTCCACTTTGACTGGTGGCAATGTCATATGCAATATCGGCAACCCAATTTTGCATTTCCACACTGCTGCTTGCATAATGTTGTGCCGATTGCGCAACAATGTTATTCAGCAATTTGTGCACAGGATTCTGGAATGCGGCAAGGAATGCTTCAAGCGTGGGATAATGAACCTTGGCATCCCAATGCTCGTCCACTGCTATTAAATCATATTCAACTGTGAGGCTGTCAAGATCGATTTTGATGCAACCCACATTTTTCCCGCTGCTGCCGGTTTGCGTTATCGGTATTTCACGTCCATGCTTGTTAGCCACTTTCCATGGAACACTCTTGCTATTGTCAGGGTCGATCGTCGTATGAGAATGCCCGCCTATTACAAGGTCGATGTAACTGCTCGATTTTACAATCTGCACATCCCCCGGCGACTCGCTACTTTCATTGTCATAGCCGACGTGCGAAACCATAATCACAAAGTCAACCCGTTCATGTTGTTTCAAATAACGCGCCGTTTCATTCGCCACCCGCAACGAATTGTTATATATTAAGCCCTTGCAATTGTCCATATCAATCATTCCATTCGGGTCGAGATTTATTCCCATAATGCCAAATCGCTTGCCACCATATTCTCTTATAGTGAAAGGCAGATAATGCCCGTCTAATTTGGTCGATGCAAAATCATAATTGGCCGATAACTTCACCACCTTCAAGCGATTTTGATAATAAGCCAGCGAGTCGATTCCATTGTCAAATTCATGGTTGCCAAGAATAGAAATATCATATCCCAGACTGTCGAGCAGTGCATATTCTACAGCCCCACCGTATAGCGAAAAATACAATGTACCCTGCACAATGTCGCCCGCATCGACAAGCAACATATTAGGCTCAGCACCACGAACACTGTCGATTATTGCTTTTCGGCGCAACACTCCGCCAAGACCGTCAAAATCAGGATCTATCTGGCTATGAGTGTCGTTAGTCGTAAGTATAACCAGTTTTTCGGCATACAGGCAACCAAAAGACAACGACAGCAACAAGCCTGCCACTATGAGAATTTTATTTAACTTATTCATATTTTCATTTTACCGGTTTATGCCACGAAATTACGCATTTCCCCAATAACTTCTTCAATATACCGCGACAAATTTTGTTATCAAAACTACCGATGCCATAACATTTACCAACATAGCCTCATCACACATCATAAACCATCTCATTTCCATCCGAATTAACTATAATTCTAGTCTGGCTCTGTTAATATAGTTTCATTATCTTTGTAGTGAGAATAAATCGCACACAACACATGAGCAACAAAACATATCCAACAGCAAAACCATTCGTCAAATGGGTAGGCGGAAAAACTCAACTCTTAGAAGACATCAAGCGTTCTTTACCATCTGACCTTTCACGAAAAAAAGATATTGTGTACGTAGAGCCATTCGTTGGAGGTGGTGCCGTACTTTTTTGGATATTACAACAATTTCCTAATATAAGGAAAGCTGTGATCAATGATATAAATTCCAATCTTATAACTACATACAAAGTTATTAAAGAGCACCCATATAAACTTATAGAACAATTAAGATATATTCAAAACGAATATATTTCTTTAAATGAAAATGATAGAAAAACATATTATTTAAATAAACGTGACATATACAACTTTTCAATTTTGTCTGAAACAGAGACAGCAGCTCTATTCATTTTCTTAAATAGAACTTGTTTTAATGGTTTATATAGAGTAAATACTAAAGGTAAATTCAATGTTCCCCACGGGAAATACACCAACCCCAAAATTTGTGACGAAGATACTATTCTCGCAGATTCACATATCCTACAAAAAGTTGAAATTCTTTGTGGTGATTTTTCAAAAACAATCACTTACGCTTCCCCTAATACATTATTTTACTTTGATCCACCCTATAAACCTCTAAGTAAAACTTCTTCTTTCAATTCATATACTAAAGAAGAATTCGATGACAAAGAACAAATAAGATTGTGTGATTTTTGTCATAAGATAGCCGAATACAAAGCTAATTTCATTTTAAGTAATTCCGACGTAAGAGGGAAAAATGGAAATGATAATTTTTTTGATGAAATTTATTGTCAATATACTATACAACGGGTTATGGCTACACGTATGGTCAATGCAAATCCGAACAAACGTGGAAAACTGACAGAGCTACTAATTCGAAATTATACAGAAACCATACAACCTCAACCATAATATTGCTTTAACTGAAAATATAAAACTTTTAAATAGTAACAATTATGGCATCTGACATTTCGTGGAAGAAAATATATGACGACGCAAAAATGAGTGAACATGATTTTACAAAAGAAGCGTATATTTTATCAGCAAACCAAATAAAATCATCCTGCCAAAATTTTAAGAAAACCGCTGAAAAAGAAGTACGAATATTATGTAAGCAGGATAGTAGGGAAGATAGACCTCAGATTTTTAAGGACAAAAATTTGTTTATCTTACCAAAACACAACGGAGAATATTATATCATTCAAGGTGAAGGATATATGGACATCCCTGATATTACAACTCCAATTAAAGATTACATCAGTCAATTGAATTTTGAACTTAAAAGCTCAAAAATAGGAAATTCAGAGATGCAACATTTGGATTTTGCTTATGCGAATTCATTAATAAGAACATTCATGGCCGACCCATCGTTAGTGCTTACCATAAGAGGCAGAAAATACACACCCGAATTTTCTTTTGTTACAAATGGCATTACATTAACAGTTGATAGCGTACAAACTGAAGTAGATGCCGGATATGAAGGTACAAATTCAATAGTATTGATAGAAGCAAAAAATTCCAATACTACCAACACAATTATTCGGCAACTATACTACCCATTCAGGCAATGGAAAGAAAATACAGGGAAACCCGTTTACTCCGTGTTTTTTGAGAAGAGAAATATCAATGGTGAGAACATCTATTACATGTGGCAATATGATTTTTTAGATCCAAATAACTATAACAGCATTTGCTTGGTTAAATCTGAAAGATACCGTATCGTCAAATAATGATTACTCCTTTTTTTCGTTCATACGACCACAACTTTACCCTCCTCCACGGTGATTGCATCGAACTACTGAAACAATTCAGTTTCAAGTTCGATATGATATTTGCTGACCCGCCATATTTCCTCAGCAATGGTGGAATAAGCATTAATAGTGGGAAAATCGTATGTGTGGACAAAGGAGAATGGGACAAGGGTGGTACGCCCGACCATATAAATTCATTTAACATGGCATGGATAACCGAGTGCCGCCAAAAGTTGAACGACAATGGTACGATATGGATAAGTGGTACTTATCACAACATTTTTTCCATCGCCCAAATTTTAACCAAGTTGGAGTTTAAGATTCTAAACGTGGTAACATGGGCTAAAACCAATCCGCCACCCAATATCTCTTGTCGTTATTTTACACATTCTACAGAATTCATAATATGGGCTCGTAAATCGGCAAAAGTCCCTCATTGTTATAATTATGACATTATGAAACAAATCAACAACGGCAAGCAAATGACGGATGTATGGCATTTACCCGCCATTGCCAAATGGGAAAAGACATGTGGTAAACATCCAACACAGAAACCACTGTCGTTATTGTCACGCATCATTTTAGCATCGACCCATGACAAAGCATGGATTCTTGACCCATTTGCCGGATGCAGCACAACAGGTATCGCAGCAAATATTCTTGGAAGAAGATTCTTAGGAATTGATAAAGAAGAAAAATACTTAATAATCAGTCAAAATCGTAAAAAAGAAATCGAACGTGCATATACTTTCATGCAATTTCGCAAAAAGATTAAAGATATTGACATTTTAGATCGAATGGGTTATACATCAGTGTGTGAAGAAGATGTACCATATAACAACCTCCCTTTTTAGGGATATTCAGTAAACATCCCTATATTTTATTGTCCAAAAGATTGATTCTCACGGAAGTATGCTTTGCAACAAAGCAGCCTTATAGCAAGTTTCTTCCCATTCTTGCATAGCATCAGAGCTACTTGTCAAACCTCCACCCACATATATACAATAACGTTCACTGTCAAATTCCATCGACCGTACATTGACAAACAAATCAAATTTACCCGATGAATCGACAGGTCCCATGTAACCGCCATAATATCGACGGTTGTGCTTCTCAACTTCACCTATCATCTTTATGGCCGCTTTCACAGGCAGTCCGCCAAGAGCCGGTGTAGGATGCAATGTGTTTCGCATTCCATCTACTTGCGAAGGGCGTGACACTTTTCCGACAAATTCCGTACACAAATGCTCAACATTGACCGCTGTCCGCGTCCTTAACGGCATACGCTCACACTCCATTTTCAAACCGGCAAATTTATCTGCTATATAATCGGCCACGATAGATTGCTCTTCGAGTTCTTTCTGTCCCCATTCCGTGTCTCCGACATGTCTTGTCCCTGCCAAAGCCATTGTTTTGAGTTGGCTGCCGTCATAACTTAAATATCTTTCAGGCGACGCACCCATCCAAGCTCCCGTAACTTCACTATTGAAAACAAATACAAACGAATCAGAGCATCTATCAAGCAACCGTTGGAAAACATCTGTCCATGTATTGGAAGTTCCAAGTTCGCCAACGATGACCCTTGATAAAACCACTTTCTTCAACTCGTCATTTTTCAATGCTTCGATGCAATGTGCAGCACTCTTCAAATAGCATTCCTTGGTTGTAGTGGTTTCAGTCACCTTGTGTAAGGTTGTGCTGGGTAGTGATGCAACCGGTAATTTCAAATATTTCTCAGCATCAAATTGTGCCGATATGAAATATGCCATACAGTCAAGCTTCTCCACGAAAGGCGCAATAATAAAACCCATAGGGGTACGTTGGTCTATTATCTGTGCGCCAAAATGCATCTCTTCCTCTCCGGGTAAGCGATAAGCATAAAATCGTGCCTTGTGCTTGATGGCTTTATCAATTGCCTCGATAATAATTGTGTTATTCATTGTTTTTTACTCCTACTAATTCAAATGGTAACGCTTCGGTAATTTTTACATCCACAAATTCTCCTATTCTTATCCCGTCGGCTTTATGTATCAATACTTCGGGATCGACATCGGGAGAATCAAACTCTGTACGACCGACAAAAAAGTCAGTTTCTTCTCTATCAACTATCACTTTCAAGGTTTGCCCTACTTTGTTTTCATTCAATTCAAGTGCAATACCCTCTTGAAGTTCCATTATTTCGGCAAGGCGGGACTCTTTTACATCCTGACTTATTTCATCGGCATAATGTCTTGCTGCATACGTCCCCTCTTCTTCGCTGTAGGCAAATGCTCCCATCCGGTCGAACCGTGCCCACCGAATAAAATCCTTTAATTCGGAAAATTCAGCCTCGCCCTCCCCCGGGAAACCAACCATGAGTGTTGTGCGGATATGTATGCCCGGCACCTCACGCCTGATACGTTCCAGCAATTGCATGGTTTCGGCCTTTGTGATGTGGCGGCGCATGTTATGCAACACCTTGTCACTTATATGTTGCAACGCAATGTCGATGTAGCGACACACGTTGCTATGTTGAGCCATCACCGGCAATACATCATAAGGGAATTGCGCAGGATAAGCATAGTGCAAACGCAACCACTCCACCCCGTCGATTCGGGCAAGCCTGTCGATGAGTTGTGCCAGCTGTGGCCGACCATATATGTCAATACCATACGACGACAAGTCTTGCGCTATGACATTAAACTCTTTCACTCCTTTCGATACGAGCACTTCCGTTTCTTCCACAAGCTCGTCGATTGTTGCCGAGACATGATGTCCTGTTATTAATGGGATGGCACAAAACGAACAAAAGCGATTACACCCTTCCGAGATTTTCAAATACGTATAATGATTTGGAGTAGTAATACGCCGTTCATACGGTTTTATAGCTTCGGGCAAAGTCTTATTCAAATCGGCTATTATGCCATTCCAGTCAAATTTGCCGTAAAATTTGTCGACTTCAGTAATTTCTTCCCGCAACTCATCCAAGTATCGTTGCGACAAACATCCCATTACGTATAGCCGCTTAATCCGCCCTTCTTTTTTGGCATCGGCAAATTCAAGTATCGTATCAATAGACTCTTGTTTGGCATCTCCAATAAAGCCACAAGTGTTGATAACAACAACATCTCCCCGTACGTCATTGCTGTCATTCTTCACATCATAGCCGACAGCTTCAAGCCTACGGGACAATCGTTCTGTATCAACTAAATTTTTGGAGCACCCAAGTGTTATTATATCAATTCGCTTTCTTCTCATTAGCAATTCACCATATAGTAGTCACAAAAGTAAATAAGTGAAGACACATCACTTCACCTTGCTTACCTGCAACATCTCTTATTTTCCAAACAACGACTTTACGAACTCGTCTTTTCTGAAAATCTGCAAGTCTTCCATGCCCTCGCCCAATCCTATATACTTCACCGGTATCTTAAATTGATCGCTGATTCCTATCACTACACCGCCTTTGGCAGTGCCGTCAAGTTTGGTGATTGCAAGTTCGTTGACTTCGGTGGCAGCAACAAATTGACGAGCCTGTTCAAACGCATTTTGCCCTGTCGAGCCATCAAGCACAAGCAATATTTCATTCGGCGCATCAGGTATCACCTTTTTCATCACGTTCTTGATTTTGGTCAATTCATCCATCAACCCTTTTTTATTATGCAACCGTCCGGCAGTATCTATAATCACTACATCGGTATTATGAGCCTTGGCAGATGTCACGGTATCGAAAGCGACAGATGCCGGATCGGCACCCATCTTCTGCTTAATCACCGGCACACCAACCCGCTTGCCCCAAATATCAAGCTGTTCAACAGCAGCAGCCCTAAACGTATCGGCAGCACCAAGCACCACGCTGTTACCGGCTTTCTTAAATTGATAAGCGAGTTTGCCTATGGTGGTGGTCTTACCAACGCCATTTACGCCGACTACCATTATTACATAGGGACGTTTGTCCTTCGGAACGACAAAATCGACAGAGGTTTCTGCATCATTCTCAGCAAGCATATCAGTTATTTCCTCACACAGCAAGTTGTTCAACTCATTCAGTCCAACATACTTGTCGCGGGCAACACGCTTTTGTATCCTGTCAAGTATCTTTAATGTAGTATCAACGCCAACATCCGATGTAACAAACACTTCTTCAAGATTATCAAGCACCTCGTCATCAATTTTTGATTTTCCCGCAATAGCACGTGTCAACTTGGAAAACACACCCTGTTTGGTTTTTTCCAATCCTTTGTCAAGTGTTTCCTTTTTTTCTTTTGAGAAAAAACTAAATATGCCCATACTCTCGTTTATAAATCTGCCGCAAATATACACAAAGGTAGGCGCATAGCCAAAAAGAAAAATGTTTTTCTTCCGCTCTCCAACCTCGGTGTGTCCAAGTCACACCTCATCTGTATTGCATTAACCGGCAAGATTTAAACAGTCTATTTTTCATGCGATTTATGCCCGTAACGCGAGTATTTTCCGGCAAGTCCGCGATGATGTTCGGCCTTGTCTTCCAAACCTATTTTTTCATATATTTCGGCGAGTCTTTCATGAATACGTGGCGATGTCGGATATGATTTCAGGGCAGCTCTCATGTATTTCAAAGCATCAGCCAACTTGTTCCTGCTCAATTGCAATAACCCCATGCCGTAATTGGCCTCACCATTGCGCTTGTCCATTTTCAGGACTTCATTGTACAATACTTCGGCATCTGCCGCCTTGCCGCAATCGATTAGCAGCAGCGCTTTTTCCACCTTTGCATCCAAGCATTCGGGACAAATGTTTATGGCCTTGTCAAAATTTGCCATCGCCGAATTTACGGCTATCTCCCTGTCACCACCGTCATCCAACATGGCAAGAGACTCTTTTCCAAGATACACATATTCAAGTGCAAGAGTACGCAATAAATCATTCTGCCGTTCTATGACTTTCTGCTTCTCTTCCATCTGCCTTTCAAGTCGTAAATAACAAGAAGCCAATTTGTATCGCACGAATCGTTTCGACGTTTCATCCCCGAATTTCCCTGACAAATCGACGGCCTCGGCAAAACAGTCGATACTGGTCTTGAAATCATGTTTGCCAAATGCCCTGTTGGCTTCCGCAAGCAAATTGCGCACTTGATAGTCGCGCTTGGCTTCACCGATGAGCATAGTGTCATTAAAATTTCTACTGAACTCTATGACAGCCTGATTGACAAATATATCTCTGAACGTTATCGGATTCATTAATGTTATCCCTTCGAGCGACGTGCAACGCGACAGGGCCACATAGGTTTGTCCGCACGAGAACGCACCGCCTTCCATGTCTATCACCACGCGATTGAATGTCAATCCTTGGCTCTTGTGTATGGTCATTGCCCAAGCCAGTTTTATGGGATACTGCTTGAATGTCCCGAGTATCGTTTCCTTTATGCGCTTCTCTTTGTCGTCATACTCATATTGCACATTCTCCCATAGGTCGCAGTCAAGCGTATAATGACTTCCGTCTTCAAGCTCAACGGTTATTACATCCTCATCAATCCGTGCTATGCGTGCAATAGTTCCATTATACCACCTTTGTTCCTTGTCATTGCGGACAAACACCACTTGCGCACCTTCTTTCAATATTAAGTTAAGCGAAGTGGGCAATGTCGATTCGGGCCACGAGCCTTCTATCTTACCCTCAAAATTGTATTTTTCAGTCGGAAGCTCTTCGAGTTTTTGTTCATTGATGTAGTCAACGGTGTCACGTCGTGTGGCAAGCGTCATCACAAAATTACCATCACCGATTTCCACATTGCGGTTGTATCGGCTGTTGATTTTGGTCAAATCCTCGGCGGTAGCCTTGTTTTCCCTCACACGGTCGAGCATATTGACAAAACCGGCATCCTTCTGCCTGTAGGTCTTTCGCAACTCTATCGACACCAATTTTATCTTGGCAAACGCCATGGCATTAAAAAAGAAGAAATTATGATAATACCGCCGCAATATTTCTCGAAAATCGCTTTTTATCACCGGTTCGAGTTGAAAAATATCTCCCACCAGCAGCAACTGCTTTCCGCCAAAAGGTTCTCGATTGTTTCCCGAATAATAACGCAACACTCGATCCATGAAGTCGATCATGTCAGCCCTGACCATCGATATCTCATCTATAATTATAAGGTCGAGATTTTTTATAATCTTGACCTTTTCCTTTGTATATTTCAAAGTTTTGCGTATTCGGCTCGGAGAGAAATCTGCATCATCGGGCAACAATGGCTTCAAGGGCATTTTAAAGAACGAGTGCATAGTCATCCCACCCACGTTAACCGCAGCAATACCCGTCGGAGCCAACACGATAAATTGTTTCCGTGTGGTTTCACATATATACTTGAGCAGCGTACTTTTGCCGCTCCCGGCCTTGCCAGTTAGGAATATCGACCGATTGGTGTTGTTCACCATGTCGAGAGCCGTGATGAAATCGGAATTATCAAAATCTATGTCGGGCAATTCACGCTGCATAACGCAAAAATACAACAAAAAGTTGACATACCAATTACCCATTGCACCGTTCCTAAGCGTGCCAAACATTGGTGCGAGATTTCTGGCCGCCGCAAACCTTGACAATACACCGAAACCGGCTCCGGCTTTGGGCTGCCGCCCATGTCAAGTATGGCACATAAACAGTTAAAGTGTGCTAAAGGTTAATGATTTAAAATCACATTAATAGATGGGATTTATTACTTAAATTTGCATGAATAAATTTTGTATATACTAATATGGCAAAGTTAAAAGGAGCAGTAACTGTGAATACCGAACGATGCAAGGGGTGCAACTTGTGTATCGTGGCGTGTCCTGCAAAAGTATTATCACTACAGCCTAAGGAAGTAAACAATCGCGGTTATCATTTCGCTTACATGAGCGACCCCGACAAGTGCGTGGGGTGTAGTAGCTGTGCGTTGGTTTGCCCCGATGCATGCATTGAGGTTTATCGGGTCAAAATCAATTAAGGGGATTGTTTAAAAATTTAAGTTTGCATAGAATATGGAAGAAGTAAGATTGATGAAAGGGAATGAAGCCTTGGCTCATGCGGCTATTCGCTATGGTGCCGACGGCTATTTCGGTTATCCGATAACACCACAGTCGGAGGTGCTTGAAACGCTTGAAGAACTACGCCCGTGGGAAACCACTGGAATGGTTGTGTTACAGGCCGAGAGTGAGGTAGCTGCAATCAACATGGTATATGGTGGTGCCGCGTGCGGCAAGGTGGTGTTTACATCGTCATCAAGTCCGGGCATAAGCCTTATGCAAGAGGGAATATCATATATTGCTGCTAGCGAAGTGCCGGCACTCATAGTGAATGTGATGCGCGGTGGTCCCGGATTGGGCACCATACATCCTTCACAGGCCGATTATTTCCAAGCCGTAAAAGGTGGCGGGCATGGCGACTATCATCTCATCGTGCTTGCTCCGAGCAGTGTGCAGGAAATGTGCGACTTCATGTGGTTGGGATGGGATTTGGCATTCAAGTATCGCACAGGGGCAATGCTGCTTACCGATGGACTGGTGGGGCAGATGATGGAGAAGGTAGTGCTTCCCGAACCCCGTCCTCGCCGAACCGAAGAGCAGGTACGCCAACAATGCCCGTGGGCAATAACCGGGCGTAAGGGGATGCGAAAACGTAATGTGATTACGTCGCTTGAACTTGACGATGAACGTATGGAACAGAATAACTTGCGATTCCAACGCACATATCGCGAGATAGAAAAGAACGAAGTGCGGTATGAAGCAATAAACACCACTGATTGCGACTACTTGTTTGTGGCATTTGGCAGCATGGCTCGCATCTGCCAGAAAGTGATGGAGATTGCAGCCGACGAAGGCATAAAACTTGGTCTGTTGCGCCCGATAACGCTTTGGCCGTTCCCGTCGAAACAAATCAAGGAAGCCGCTAATGGCGTAAAAGGCATAATGGTGGTGGAATTGTCGGCAGGCCAGATGATCGAGGACGTGAAACTTGCAGTCGAGTGCAATGTGGATGTAAAACACTATGGACGCTTGGGCGGCATAGTACCAACTCCCGAAGAAGTGCTCAACTCTTTGAAAACCCAGTTTGGAATCAGTAAATAAGCAAGGAGGCTCACATATTATGGACATTCAAGATATAATAAAACCCGAAAATAAGGTTTATAAGAAACCGTCACTTATAGACGACGTTCACATGCATTATTGCCCGGGGTGCAGCCACGGCGTTGTGCACAAGTTGATAGCCGAGATCATCGAGGAGATGGGTGCAGCCGAAACGGCCATAGGTGTCGCTCCTGTGGGATGTGCGGTATTTGCATACAACTATATCGATGTCGATTGGATTGAAGCTCCGCATGGCCGGGCTCCGGCTCTTGCCACTGCGATAAAACGGCTCCAACCTGACAAACTCGTCTTTACATATCAGGGTGATGGCGACATGGCTGCAATAGGTACGGCCGAATCGCTACATGCCGCAAATCGTGGCGAAAATATTGCCATGATTTTTATAAACAATGCAATATACGGAATGACAGGAGGCCAAATGGCTCCGACCACATTGTTGGGTATGAAAACATCCACTACGCCATACGGCCGAAGGGTTGACTTGAACGGTTACCCACTTGCAATCACAGCACTTATGGCACAACTCGACGGCACGTGCTATGTGACAAGGCAAAGTGTGGAAACACCGGCAGCAGTGCGAAAGGCCAAGACGGCTTTGCGCAAAGCAATGGAAAACAGTATGCAAGGAAAAGGAACATCGGTTGTGGAAATCGTCAGCACATGTAACTCTGGCTGGAAGATGACACCTGCCGATGCCAACAAATGGATGCAAGAGAACATGTTTAAGAAATATCCCATTGGTGACCTTAAAAATGAATAGGAAAGTAAGATTATGAAAGAAGAAATAGTTATAGCCGGTTTTGGTGGCCAAGGAGTTCTCTCGATGGGTAAAATCCTTGCTTATGCAGGGCTTATGGAAGACAAAGAGGTAACATGGATGCCTTCCTATGGTCCGGAGCAACGTGGCGGAACGGCCAATGTGACGGTGATATTGAGCGACAACCGCATCAGTTCGCCTGTGTTGAACACATACGACACTGCCGTGGTGCTTAATCAACAGAGCCTCGATAAGTTTGAGAGTAAAGTCAAGCCCGGCGGAGTACTGATTTATGATAATTACGGCATCCACACACCGCCCGCGCGCACCGATATACGCGTTTATAAAATCGAGGCGATGGATGCTACATTTGAGTTGAAGAATGCCAAGGCTTTCAACATGATTGTCCTCGGGGCGTTGCTAAAAGTGAAGCCAATGGTTTCAATCGAGGCTGTGCTAAAGGCACTGAAGAAGACATTGCCCGAGCGACATCACCACTTGATACCCATGAATGAAGAAGCCCTGAAAGTAGGTATGGGTCTTATCGAAGGATAAGCATAAACGCATGGATGGTGTGTCACAGAATGAAATGCGCAGATTGCAGATTCTGTGACACACCATCTTTTTATGTTTAATGTTGGTATAGATAACGTTTTATCGAACGTTTGGGTGTTTTTTCAAATTCTTCATGAAGCACTTTCACACTTTCTATCTGGGAATATCCGGGAAGCTCTTTATTGAGCGCGGTGATGTTGTCTTTCATTAATTTCGTGAGGTCGTTGAATGTCAATCCCTGTTTTGAACCGTTCTCTATATCGGGATAAATGAGTGCTATAAGGTGATTATTTTCCTCAACTATCAGCGACTCGCTTACGTATGGCATGTTATTTAACTGCTGCTCTATCTCTTCGGGATATATGTTCTGTCCCGACGGACCAAGAATCATGTTTTTGCTGCGTCCGCGAATATACAGGTATCCATTGCCGTCCAAGGTGCAAAGGTCGCCTGTGTGCAGCCATCCGTCATTGTCTATCGCGGCCGATGTGGCTTCTGGATTTTTATAATAACCGAGCATCACGTTGCTGCCCCTGACAAGTAGTTCGCCGGCAACGCGCGACGGGTCGGACGAGTCGATACAAGCTTCCATGCGATCGACTATTTTACCGCAAGAGCATGGCATACTCTCATCCCAAGGGGCGTAAGAGATAAGCGGCGCGCACTCTGTCATACCGTATCCTACGGTGAAAGGGAAATTGATTTTACGAAGGAATGTTTCTACATCCTTGTTGAGAGCTGCACCCCCGATAATGAATTCTTGCAACTGCCCGCCGAAAGTTTCTTTCAGTTTTTCCTTGATTTTTGCCATCAGTTTCTCATCAAGCAACGGCACTTTCATCATGATTTTCATCAGCGGCTTGTCGAGCAGCGGGAATACCTTTGTTTTGATGATTTTTTCCAGGATGAGCGGAACGCTTATTATCAGTTTGGGATGCACGGTGGCAAATGCGTCCATTATCACCTTGGGCGACGGCAACTTTGTGAGGAAGTATATGTGGCATCCTTTCACCAACGGGTGTATCATTTCAATCACAAGCCCGTACATGTGGGCCAATGGCAACATACACACCATACCATCACCACGTTTGAGGAACGTAAGATGCTCGATACAGTATGTGATGTTTGACGTAAGCGCACGATACGGAACCATCACACCCTTCGAAAAGCCCATCGATCCCGAAGTGTAATTGATTAGGGCAAGGTCGTCGGGGTCGGCATCATCATAAACGACATCCTCGGGAGTGAAACGCTCGGGATATTTTTTGCCGAAAAGTTCATTCAAGTGCTTTCTGGCTTGGCTCAGTTTGTCACATCGCGAAAACATTAGCGAATAATCCCTTATGCGTATTGTTCCAAGTAAGTTTCCCATCGTGTCGGGATTCAGATTCTCCCAAATGGAATTATCGGTGTACAACAACTTGGCTTCGCTATGATTGATGAGATGATGAATGGTGTCGGGCTTAAAATCGTGCAGTATTGGTACCGGCACCGCCCCGTAAGTGAGCGTTGCAAGAAATGCGATGGACCATTGAGCCGAATTGCGCCCACATAGGGCTATTTTATCGCCTTTTCTGATTCCTGCTGTTTCGTATGCGATATGCAACTTGGCAATTTTCCTTGCAATGGTACGGTATTGAAACGAAACTCCGTTGAAATCGGTCAATGCGAGTTCTTCCCAATTTTCCCTTATTGAGGTTTCTATGCGTTTAATAATAGATTCCATGGACATGATTCTAATATTCAAATATCGGGATATTAATTTTCTACAGCGTGCAAATTGAATCGTTCGTCATATCAGCGGGTGACAAAACCGGTAATCAAAAAAGTCCTTTGTACACTGTACGTATGGCAAAGATACGATAAAAAACGAATATTGTTCTATCTTTCAATGGCAAAACACTGCTATACCACCCAAAGTTGCCGTTCTTTTTATCCCTGCCCCTGTTTGATATGCACCGAAAGTCACCCTGCGCATTCATCCTAAGACATTGCAGACCTTAAAGATGTCGGGGGGCACGAAAACTCTCATGGGCTGCTGACTGTCAATCGGGTGGAAGATGCGTTATACGCCACATAAGAAAAATGGCGTCGTTTCACAACGTCGCCAATATCTCTAACTACTATGGTAAAGTTATTATATTACGTTTAATCTATCTTTAACATTCAGTGCCGTTTATGGCAGGAGCAAGACACTCCTCCTTGGCATTTTCTCTTGCTGCATGCGTGGTATATCTTATAGACAAGGAAACCTGCAATTGCAATGAGAATTACTATCGTCAGTACTTTCTGTGTCATCGCTTAAATTTCACATTGCAAATTTATGACGACCGATTTGTTTGCCAAATACCCATTTGTAGTGTTTTTTATGACAGAATTTAATCATTAATGGGGATAGCATGTGTAAAATGTTGAAATTAACTTTGTAATCAACAAAAAAAGATATAATGACCGTGACTTGCAATTACACTCAACCTGCACTACCTTTACACAAAAGAGTAATGACTGAAATGAGAAACTTATTGTTTAACGAAAATATGAAGATGGCCAACCTGATATTGGCCAAACCCAACTTGATACTGTTGTTGCCGAGGTTTAATATCCCATTGGGCTTCGGTGACAAGAGCGTCGGGGAGTTGTGCCGCAGCCACGGCATATCGGCAGAGTTTTTTCTGATTATATGCAACATTTATTCGTTTGACAATTATGTGCCATCGCGCAACACAGTGGTAAATACCGACATGAGCATGCTCGGCTGCTACCTCAAGAAATCGCATCAGTATTATCTCGGCCAGCTGTTGCCGCACATAGCCAATCACATAAAAAGGATAACGGATGAGATAAAGGGGCGTGCCGGCGATGTGCTGAAACACTTTTTTGAGGAATATAGCAGCGAGGTGACTGCCCACTTCAAGTATGAGGAGCAATATGTGTTCCCGCATTTGAAAAAATTACTCGACGGTGAGGCAAGTGCGGAGTACAGCATTGCGCAATATATGCCGGGACACACCAATATAGAAGACAAACTCGAAGACCTGACGCAAATCATGTTCAAATATCTGCCCGAAGACGTAAAAACGTATGAAACGATCAGTGCGGTGTTTGACATATTGCAATTGTCCGAAGACTTGAAAAAACATTCTTTGATTGAGGAAAAAGTGCTTATACCGTATGTGAAGTACTTGGAAAGGAACATGGAGTGATGAAATGGAAAATACTGATTGCCGAGCCATCTCAAATAATCGTCGAAGGGCTGCAGAATATCATGCATGACTGCCCTCGGCTTGAAGTCGTTAGCACTGCCGACGACCTGTCGATGCTCGAAGAGCGTGTCACATCGCATCACCCCGACATTGTAATACTGAATCCCTGTTTGTTGCCATATTCGAGCCAAATGCCCGCAAATGTGATATTTTCCGAAGACACTTTTGCCGTTGCGCTGGTTTATCAATATTTCGAACCCGCATTTTTGAAGAATTTTGATGCCATCATTGACATCCGCGATACGAAGCAGAATATCCTGTCAACATTGCTGAATCTCGAAAAAGACGGCGAGAATAAGAAAGGCGGAGTGGCATCGGATGCCTCGGAGCTGACCAAACGCGAACGCGACATTCTGGTACTGGTTGCCAAGGGATTGATGAGCAAGGAGATTGCCGAACAATTGAACATCTCCATACACACGGTAATCTCACACAGGAAGAATATAACCAAAAAAACCGGCATAAAATCGGTGGCGGGTCTTGCTGTATATGCGATGCTTAACAATTTGATGACCGACACAGTGATTGATGACAGCGAATAGCGGCTTATGATTGGTGGTGTGCCAACGGTTGTTAAAAGCTGTGACTGAAGAGGCATAGGGTGGTGTTATCGTGAGGTAATTCCACAGATATTCGCTATTTTTGTGCTAAAATTTCAGAAAATGCCAGTTAAAGTACCATTATCACTGCCGGCGGTAGAGGCTTTAAAGAACGAGAATATCTTTGTCATCGATGAGCAAAGGGCTTCATCGCAGGATATACGTCCACTTAAGATTGCAATATTGAATCTTATGCCATTGAAGATAATGACCGAAACCGACTTGTTGCGGTTGTTATCAAACACTCCTTTGCAAATCGAGATTGATTTTATTGAACCAGACGGCCATGTGAGTAAAAACACGCCGCGCGAGCATATCGAGGCTTTTTACAAAAAATTCAACGATATCAAGAATGACAAATACGACGGGTTCATCATCACCGGCGCACCTGTGGAAAAGGTCGATTTCGAACAAGTGGATTATTGGCAACAGTTGACCGAGATTTTCTTATGGGCGCGAACTCATGTGACATCGACATTGTATATATGTTGGGCAGCACTTGCAGGGCTTTATTTCCACTATGGCGTGAAGAAGTATGTGCTGGAGAATAAAATATCGGGAGTGTTCAAACATTACATAAACGATGCGTGGAACCCCATTTTCAGGGGATTTGACGACGAATTTTATGTACCGCACAGCCGGTACAGCGAGGTACACAAGGATGATATACAGAAAATTCCCGACCTGAAAATAATCTCGGAAAGCGACGAGAGCGGCATCTACATTGTCATGGGCAGGAATGGACGTGAATTTTATATCACGGGACACTCTGAATATTCCCCCATGACGCTCGATTTTGAATATCACCGTGATTTGGAGAAAGGTATCAATCCTGATATCCCCAAGAATTATTATCTCGACGATGACCCTGCAAAAAAACCTATTGTAAAGTGGCGTTCCCATGCCAATTTACTGTTTACCAATTGGCTTAACTACTTTGTATATCAAGAAACACCTTACGATATAAGGAAAATCAAGTAACATTCACACCGCGAATGAGGCGCATAGAACTGTTGGCTCCGGCAAGAAACTGCGATGTGGCAATCGTTGCCGTTAATAGTGGTGCCGATGCCATATATATGGGTGCCGAGGGTTTTGGAGCAAGGAGTGCGGCATGCAACAGCATTGATGATGTTGCACGTGCCGTGGAATATGCACACAGGTTTAACGTGCGGGTGTATGTGACGTTCAACACGCTTGTCCATGACCATGAGCTGCGACAGGCAGAGTCTATGATACGGCAATTATACCGTGCAGGGGTCGATGCGCTGATAATCCAGGATTTGGGGATCTTGCGGATGGATATCCCCCCCATTGAACTTCATGCAAGTACGCAGTGCGACATCCGCACTGCCGGCAAGGCTGCATTTCTTGAATCGCTTGGCTTCTCGCAACTGGTGCTGGCACGGGAGTTAAGTCATGGCGAGATAGCGGAAATAAGGGGCAAGACAAGGGTGCGGCTTGAGGCATTTGTCCACGGTGCATTGTGTGTGAGTTACAGCGGACGGTGCCAAGTGAGCCACGTGCTGAAGGGTCGCAGTGCCAATCGTGGAGAATGCGCACAGATATGCCGGTTGCCATTCGATTTGGTCGACGACCGTGATAATGTGCTTGTCAGGAGCAAGCATCTGCTGTCGCTCCGCGATTTAAATCTTGCCGACCGTCTTACCGAAATGATGTCGGCAGGTGTCGATTCGTTTAAAATCGAAGGGCGGCTTAAAGATGCCGGATATGTCCGAAATGTCGTGGCTTGTTACCGCCGTGCTATCGATAGCATAATTTCCAAAAATACAGGGAACTACCGGCGTACCTCATGCGGTACTGCCGAAATCGGCTTCATGCCCGATTTGCATAAAAGTTTCAACCGCAGGTTCACACATTATTTTTTTGATAACCGTGATTTGCAAAACGACCGACAGATTGCCGCAATCGACACGCCAAAGTCGATGGGTGAGCGTGCAGGGCAGGTCACCGGCTGCAACGGCAAGCGCATAACCGTGTCTTCTCCGTTACGTTTTAACAATGGCGACGGCATAAGCTATTTCGACCGGAATGGCAATTACACCGGTTTCCATGTCAACAGAGCGGAGGGAAATATACTGATTCTGCCGCAGCCGGTCAACATCAATGTCGGGACACCGCTCTATCGCACATATAATAAACAGTTTGAGGATGATTTGAACTGTTCGAAATCCGAACGCAAAATTGTGGTTGATTTTCACCTCAGGGTAGTTGGCGACACACTTGTGCTCGATGCACATGACGAACGGGGCAACAATGTGACGTGCAGTGCCTTAGCGCATATCGAGCTATCCGAAAAGCCACAGGCAGAAAAGCAAAGAGCCGTATTGTCGAAAACGGGCGGCACGATATATAAATGCGGCCGAATCGATGTGCCGAAGAATATGTTTGTGCCACCGTCGTTATTGGCAGGGCTGCGACGGAAGGTTACAGAGGCACTCGACCGTGCACAACGTGTCAACTACCGTTATGGCTACAGATTGCCTGAAGATGTGGCTGCACAATGTTTCACACGTTCGCTGACGTATGCCGACAATGTGGCAAACAAGCTTTCACGTCGATTATATCGTGAGCATGGAGTTGCCGAAATAGAACCTGCCCTCGAAGTGTCGGGCATAAAAAGCAGAGGCATGACGGTTATGCACACTCGCTATTGCATAAGGCGTGAATTAGGCATCTGCCTAAAGACCAACACCGGACAAAAGTCATCACGCCGCCTTTTCCTGCGACACGGTGAAACCACCCTTGCCCTACATTTCGATTGCAACCACTGTGAAATGCAGGTGAAGTTGCCCGACTGATTTCATGCCTTGTCGATCCATGTACCCGTTTCACGCAACCATCACAAGTAAAACCTATCGCACATATATCTCATATCGCTCTACAAAAGCGTTCTCGACAGTACAATAACCCCATTCTTAAACACGTGCTATTATGACGCTATTGTATTCTCATTGATTACCAATAGTTTATGACTTAAAAAATAGAAGCCTCAAAAATTTACTTGTTTTGCAAAAACGAATATCGAACGATTTTGCATCATTTTCCTTCAAACAGATGGAAAAGAGACGAAAACTGCCCTTTGGGGTCCCGACACCCCCTGTCCGCAACAGTTAGGATATATCGGGGTTTATTTCGCCAAAATGGGCTGTAAAATCGAGGATGGATTCACGGATAATTTCAGGTTCCAAGTAAGGTATTGCGTCCCTGCCGCATCATCTTGGCAAATTGGTTTTCGCCCATCTTTACCTCGCCGATAGGAGTTTGCACGATGCCGTCCTTGCCAAACTCCGCATTCCAATTTTCAATGGTAAGTTCCATCTCAGGAGCGACTTCAGCGTGTTCCTCCATGCCAGCAATTATTGCCAAAGCCTCCCCACGTGTCAGCTCTGACCTTGCTTCCCCACGCCTTTATTCTGTCGCAGAAGTTGCCGATATTTCTCCACACGCTCAGCCATGTCCGCAACACCCACCTCACGGTCGCTTGTTTGTAGAAGAAACGCCTATCTTTGTTGTCATAAGTGTTCCCCGATTTTTGTATTTCAAGATTTGACGCTTCATCCAGCTCTTGATTATCTGAGGCTACCGAGATACTTCTCTCAGAGAAGTGCAGATAATTGAGAGTTTCCTATTTGTCTATTCCCTTCCGTCACGCTTGGATTCTCGAAATTCCTTACTATATTTGCAGCAGCATCAAGGTCTTGCTTGTCTATTTCCTGCTGAACCGGTTGTGACGCTGAGGAGAGCCAGGCAAGGCCTTTCTTTTTATCGGCATAGCGCAAAGTCCCATTGTAAACAATCGGTTCTACGACATACTTTATCTCACGCCCATGGAACGACCGTATGTCGTTTACTTCAAGTTGCGCTTTCCCATCGCCTTGAATATTCTTCCCCAGTTCTATCGCAACACAAACGTTCTTGCCGTTGGCATCTCTCATTTCCGTAAGTATGCCTATGGTGTTCCCGTCTCGTTGGAATACGAAAATCGGCTCGGAAATCATCTGCGGCATGTCTTTTATGGCTGATATTGGGACGTTGTGTTTCTTTTCAGAACCTTTCTTTACAACTCGCTGCCGCATCACAATAGGCAAATCCGGAAGGAACATCCGCATCACACCTTGGGGCATTCCCAGGTGGAACATGTCGTTCTTGCCCATTTCTCCTTTCCGGTAACGTTCCAGCTCCCCGTTGAACCGCTCGTTAGCCTCCATACCGCCTTGGGCTTCTGTCTCGCCCTCACGCCTCCACTTGCCGTCAGCTCCGCGTTCCCAACCGGTGGCAAGTTTTATTTTCCTCGCATTTTCCCGGTCGTTAGTTTGTAGAAGCGAAACTAAAACCCTATCTTTGATACCGGAAATAGGAGCAGCTTGTATTTCCCCTCTATTCGTCGGACGATTCCGCTCCTCTGCTCCGGTACCGGGCGTTGAAGACAACTCAGTCGAGGAGGTTTTATTAAAGGCAGTTTCAATGTTATCAATGAGATTGCCTTTTTCTATGTGGGTAAGTTTGTGGTCATAATATCGGCTTCCGTCTTTTTCTTCAGCTTCAACCATACGCACAGTATAATCATTATCACCTATTCTCAATCCACACACATAATAATGGTATTTTGATACGTTGGGGTTCTTTTTTGTGTCATGATTGTCTGCACTGTCTATATATACTGCATTTTCAATGATTTGAGGTATTGCAGCCACACTCGCAATGTGTGCCACATCATTGACATCATGCTGCAAAACTTCTTTCAATCCCCCGTTTCTGCGCCCACGTTGCAACTGGATAGTTCTGCCTGTGTCCTTGTTTGTGTATTCACCTTGCAGTTTCTTCCCATACTCCAACGCATTCTTCCTATACTGCTTCAGGTCGTCACTCGGTTCAATCTCTTTCCCCGTAATCTCCACAGGCTCACTGTTGCGCAACTTCTCGATGCGTGCTTTCTTGTCGTTATACGCCTGCTCCATTTGCCGTGCCGTGGCAAGGTTGTCAAGCCTTACTGTCGCTTCTTCTGCCGCGTCAAGGCGTGCCGCTCCCTGTTCCCCGATGAAACGGTAACGCACATCGGCTTTTCTTGCATTGAAACGTTGCGATAGCGGAATCACGTTGCCATCGTCGTCACGGGTTATAAGGTCGTTCAGCTTGCGGTTGTTCCTCGTGTTGCGGTAAGCATATCCCTTGCCGTCGTCAAAGCCCCATTCGTTTATGTCGTTGCCGTCCCACCACAACTGGCTGGCAGGCACTTCCTGCTCTATCATGCGATAATCGCCCTCAAGGCGGTTGTTGCCGTGCATCTCGGCATACTTCCTGCTCGGTGTCACCCAGTCACCGTTGCGCAGCTTGCCCTCTTTAACCGTCTTCGGCACGGCGCGGTAAACTTTCACCATCGGGTCTTTGCCGTTACGTACCTCTTCCATCGCCGCTTTTATTGCCTTGCCACTCTCACGCCCGTGCTGAGTATCATTGCCGTACGCACGCAAGTTGGTGAAATAGTCGGCCGGCTGCTGTAAATATCCGTTCGCAATGTCGGTAACATTAACGTCAGGCGCATCGTTCTCCACTGCCGCACGCCTTTCCGCGTCACTCCTGTAGCCCGGGTTGCCCGGTGCGCTCCATGCTCCCACGCCTTGGTACTCGCTGTTCACGTCACCGTAGCCGTTCCTGCGTGCCGCCTCGTTCACAAGGTCACGCATGCGCTGTTCATCGTTTGCCTCCAACGCCTTGAAGTATTCCTCGTCAAGCTGCTCGTCGGTCATGTCTTGGAACGTTTGCAGCCGCTTGCGTTCAGCCTCCGCCGCTTCCTCGGCGCGCTTGCGTGCGGCCTCCATCATGTTGCGCTCATCCATTTCTGCCTGAACATACCGCTCACGCAACTCTTCAAGGTTCCCAAACTTCTCGTACAATTCCTTGCGTATCGGGGAGAATATCTTCGCAAACTCCCCAAGGCTCGCCCCGGCGTTGTCAATCCTTGCCTTTCTGCGGATGTCTGTAAACGCTCCCGACGCACCGTTCAGGTTGCCACGGCTCATGTAATCCGCGTATGACGCCACATCCCCCGCATCAAGGTTGTGCCTCTCCGCGAAATCCTCTGCCTGCTCCGCCCCGGCATCCCTGCGCTGCTCCGCCGCTCCCTTTTCGCCTTTGCGCCTATTATCATCAACCGTGTTCCGCTTGCCCAACCAATTCTCAAACTTTACGGCTTCATCGATGTTGCTGAAGTTTATCGCAAGCTCGTCGCTGCCATCCCGGCACACTTCCCTGCCGACATGTTTATTATATTCTTCCGACAAGTCCGATGCCTCTTGGTAAGTAAGCCCGTCACGGTAATACGACACTCCCACAATTGGCTCCTCGTTGCTGCGTACAGGCTCTTCTTGGAAAAGAGAAAGGTTCGTTTCCTTACCGTCAACTTTTATCGGCGCATATAGCGTGGTGCTCTTTTCCGTCACATTCTCGTCCGCTATTTCAACCTTGTGCGCCGATTGGGAAATCATATCCGAAAACACTTCATGTGCCTCCGCCGCCAAATCTTGCCCGGCACTCTGTTCAGCCGCCTGCCGGGTTTGCCCGGTTTCGGAAGCTTTTGCCTTGCTTTCATTCAGCAACTGTTGGGCGTAGTCATAGGCTGTCTTACCTAAATCTGTCCCGTTTACAAGATAGACGGTTTGGGTTTCTTCAAGGGATTTCTCATACTCTTTCTGTTCTGCCGCCGACATACGGTTGAACTTGCGCCTGTCGAATTTCCTCTTGGGCTTCTGCCCCTGTTCCACCCGTAATGTCCCCGCACGCAACCAGCCTGCAATAAAGTCGGCCACAGACTTGCTCTCCCCGTTTATCCTTACTTTTTTCTCAAGTGCCTTGGCAATAGCGGCCTTTCTCAGGGGTGTAGCCCGCTGATACATTTCACCGTATCGCTCGTTCCTTTCCTGCTCCGCACGCTCGCGTTCTCTCTCTGCCTCCTCCGCTCGCTTGCGTTCTTCCGACTGCTGCCTCTGCTGCTCGTTATAGTCGCTTAGCATCCTCCGGGCTTCGGCCTCTGCTGCTTCCCGTGTACGGAATATTGCGTCGCCGTAGCCGTCATAATCTGAATTGTCCGAAAACTCCTTGGGTACCCGTCTGCCGGTTTCTTCATCATACCTTTCGCCACTTACGAGATATATAGTTTTTCCTTTGGAATCAGTCCGTTCGTAAACTTGGTATATATTCCCGTTCCGCTGCGTCCCGACACGCTGATTCGCCTCCGCACGTGCCTCTTTCCCGCCCGATTCGCTCGTAATTGGAGTTTTTTCGCTACCTTTGCTCCCGGAATAGTTGGTTTGTGGCGCATCCGTGCCCTCGGTAGTGGGGTCAGACACATTCCCCTGCGACGAGTATAAGCCATCGGCTACGTCTGAAGCCGCAGAAGCATTATCGGCGTGTTTCCAAACCAATTTACCTTTCATAAGGAGGTTCGTTAAAACGTTCCTCCTTTTTTCTTGATTGGAAACGACTACCTCGTGACCTTCTTTGTTTACCGTAACAGACGTAAAATAGTAGTATCGTGAGCCGTCCGGCTTTATAAAAGCCTTTACAAACACATACGATGAGCCTCTTTCTGTGGTATCTCCCTCTTTGGCTTCACTGCTGTCCTTAACAATGATGTCAGGATTTTCAAGAGTAGGCTTTACCATACCCAATTTGCCGTTGCGTCCCTGACGCATCATCTTGGTAAATTGGTTTTCGCCCATCTTTACCTCGCCAATCGGCGTGTTGACACGGCCGTCCTCGCCAAACTCCGCATTCCAATTTTCAATGGTAAGTTCCATTTCAGGTGCGACTTCGGCGTGCTCCTCCATGTCGGCAATTATTGCCAAAGCCTCTCCACGTGTCAGCTCGGTCGGTGCCTCCTTGTTCACGCTTTTGTACTCCGCAAACGGCTTCGTCTTCCGGTGGCTGCTCTTCACCCACTTCCCGAACTCCTCCTTGCTCACCCTCGTTATAGCCCCAAGGCCTTTCCAGCCCGGCGAATAGTTGGCCATGTACGCTTCACGCGCTTCTTCCACGCTGTTAAAGCCGTACATCACCTTGTGTTCGTCAAATTCGCCTGTGTCGGGGTTCACCTGGTCTACCACGTACACGTCGCCCAGTGTCGGGTCCTCGGAAAGGAACACATCGATGTGGTCACCGTCCACTCCTTCCGTGCCACGGATATAGCCGTAGTCGTTGTTCATCGTCACGCTCCACTCCGTGCCGTTGGCATCCTTGCCGCTGCGCACCGAGCCCTTCGGGTTCTCGATGGTCACATCGTGACCGTCAATCTTCACATGCCCTTTACGGTAGTTCCCCGCCTCTTTCTGCCCCTCGGTCGGGTTCTGTTCCACTTCCTTGCGGCGGAGGCGAATCTCACCGGCCTTGGCCACACGTTCGGCATAAGCAAAAAGGTCCTCCCCTTCTTGGCGCACCGGCACCGCCGCTGCCTCCTGTGCCGGAGCTACTCTTTCGCCCTCTTCCTGATTGTCTTGCCGTCCTTCCCGCCCTGCGTCAGTCGGTACAGCTCTGTCAGTCGATACAGTTCCTCTTCCACTGTCCGCTGCCCCATTTCCGTCCTCAGTTCGTCCTCTTGCCGCAGCACCTCCTGTGCCTCCTTGTTTCCCTCGTTGGCCTGCCTCAGCACCGCCACCCAGTACATCGCTTCTCCGTTGTCCATCATATTCAAATTTTCCGTTTAACATTAATTGCCCCCCGCGCGCGTTTATGGCCTCGTTGATTGCCTCCGCCAATGTCCGCGGCGTGTTGTCCGGCTCCTCGAACAGTGTTGCCTGCTGCGTGCCCTGCACAAGGTCGTAGATGTGCGAAAACGTGTCCTGCATGAACTTCTGCGTCTGTCCCTTGTACATCGCGGCAAGCAACAGCGCAAAGTTACTGTATCTTTCCGCCGGCAGGTAACTTTCCCCGGTTGCAAAGTCAAAGACAAACTGCTTTTTCCATGCCTCAGCAGCCCGCCGCGCATCCTTGTAGTTCTTCGCCGAGGCAAACGACGCATCCTCCGACAAGGCATGGTAAGCCATGATCGACTTCTGTATCTCCTCTATCATCCGTTCCGCCGCCGGACTGTCATGGTCCCTGTATGCCGTCGCCAGTATCGCCTTCTGCGCCTTGGCCGGCAACTTGTTGAACATCTCCTCAAGGTGGGTGTTTCCATTTTGGAAAATACTCTGGTACATGATGCCTTTCAGGTCGTTCTTGGCCTCCGCCGTCAGGTTCCCCTTGCTGTCAAAGGCACTGCGGTACTGCGTCGCGGTGATGTAGCCCTTCTCCTGCATCCATTTCAGCACCCGGGTGCCGTTCCGGTCCACAAGCTCCGAAAACGACATCTCATCGTCTGTCGTCTCCAGCAGCATCCTTGCATACGTGCCCATGTTGCCGCCCATCTTGCCCACCATGTTCTTCGGCTTGATGCGCTCCACCCCGCCGCTTTCGGTGTCCTGCGCCACGAACTGCCCCAGCTTGACGGCCTCCTCGTCATTCACGTCGAGCATGTTCACCAATACAGGCTGCTGCATGGCTCCCACGTCCTCCGCACGCAACCCCAGCTCCGCCGCATGGTCCATGAGGTACTGCTTGTACTTCCGTGCCTGCTCAGGGTGGCTCTCCCACATCTCTCGCAACGCCGCGCTACGGTTGTTACCCTGTATCACCTCCCCGCGCACGTTCACCGTCGGCGCACCCGTGTATGCCGTCGCCGACGACGTTATTTCCTCCGGACGTATGTTGCCGGCTATCTTGCGTGCCTGCATCACGCTCGCCTCGTCTGTCCGTTCCTTCGGCTGTGCCTCGTCGATGAAGTGCGACGGGTTCCGTTGACCGTCGATGTGGCTCGGCTGCAACTGCCCCGCTTCTATCAACGCCACATGCCCGTCAGGGATGTTCTTGTCGTCAAACTTCACCTGCACCGCCTTCCCGCGTACCGCCGCAAGCGGCTCCTGCCGGTCAACCCTGTGACCGTTCACACTGCGGTATCCCCTTGCGCGGGCATCTTGCGGGGTATCGTCCACGATGTCCGGAACACCGTTCAACGCCTCCTGTGCAGCACGTTCCGCCGCCTCCTGCTCTTTCCGCCTCTGCTCAGCCGCTTCCTGTTCGGCTCGCTTGCGTCTTGCCTCTTCCTCTTCGGCACGCTTGCGTTCTGCCTCCTGTGCAGTCTTCCTGCGTGCAGGCGTGTCGGCAATGCGCTTCCATATGTCCACCTGCCGCTGCGCCTCTTCCACGGCAGCTTTACGCTCCTGCTCCGCCGCAATCTTCTCGGCAACCGAAACGCCACCTTTCGGCTTCGACTTTTCGATTTTCTTCAGCTCGGCTTCCTTGTCGGCCACCATCGAGGAGGCGACATTCTGTGCCATCTGTTCGTCACCCTTCGTCTGCTCCACTATCGCGTCCCATGCCGTGTCCGCATCCGCCTGTTCATAGAGCGGGTTGCCCTGTGCATCCTTGGGTATGCGCTCATAGGCCGAGGGCTGTTGCTCCCCTTCTGCCTGCTGTTGCTCCCCGGCACGCACCGTCCCCTGTTGCGCATCATACACCGTCTCATAAGTGCCGTCATCTTTGCGGCGTTCTATCATCGCCACATCGTCAAGCGTGTACCCGCCGGTAATGTATCCGTCACCAAGTTCCGCGTTCTTCACCACGGCACGGTCAGCCTCCGCCGTGCCAGTCTTGTTGAAGTCGAAACCGTCCTTGAACGTTATGCGGTATTCCGCTGTGGAAGCCGTCGTCGGCGTGTCGCTGTTGGTCGCGTCCACACGCCCGTCGCCGTGCCGCCCGTCATAACGACCGCCCGCAAGTATGTCATTCACCTCGCCTTCCGCCGCAAAGCGGTAAACGCCTTTCTTGCCCCAGTCAAGCCCATACTCGCGGAGCTGTGCCTGCTGCTGCTCACCGGCACGTGCACGGTCTATCACGGCATTGAAGTCCACGTCATTCTCCCTATTGGCCCCTTTCCCTACCGGCTGCGCCTCTTCTTGCGCCTCCGCAGCCTCCCGGGCTCCGGTCTGTTGCCCGCCACCGTCGGACGCACGCACCGGCTGTTGGCCAACAACCACCCCGCCGGGGTCGGCCATCGCACGCTCAGCCGACTGCCTCATGAGTTCATCCCATGCCGCGTCATCATCCTGCACCTGCCGCTGTTCCGCCGCGGCTGCTTCCGCGCGCAATCCTTCCAATTCAGAATTGAAGACAATCGTTTTCCTGCCGTCGTCCCAAAGCACGGTCGAGATGGGCATGTCCGGATCTACCTCTACGACCCTGCCTTTTAACCCGTCCGCCATTACCGTCTCGCCGATGACAGGCTCATTGCCCTGCACCTGCTGTCCCCCGGCACTTGCAGGCTGTGCCTCCGCATTCGCATTCGTCCCACCTGTCCGACTTGCCGCCGCATTCGTCCCGTTGTTCAAGATAAACGGCATATAAGCGTTCACATTCTTTTGCACCTCTTGGGTCACTTCCTCGTCAGTGGCAGAATACAGCCACGAGTCCTTGTGTGTGGTATAGCCAAGCAAGGCAAGATAATCCCTGTCGGATTGTCCATGAGCATGCAGCCGACCAATTCGGCAACACGCACACCATGACCAAATGGATAGGCACGGTGAAACACATCTTCTTCATTGCCGAAACCAAAGGCTCAATGGAATCGATGGAAATGCGTGGTGTGGAAAATGCTAAGAAAAGTGTGCAGAAAAGCTGTTCAATAATGTCTCGACCAGTAACGCGCGCTACAATCTAGTAGATAGTTATCAGAATTGTTGTATGTGATGAAAGATTTGGAATAATAAAAGCAGTGGCAAACAATAGGGAATGTGAAAAAGTATGGTGCAGGGGTGGCGATATTGCGGGAAACAAATAATAATAAGAATAAGAGCCGCCCGCGCCCCGGGACTCATCGTCCTCCGGCGCGGGCGGCTCTCTCCA
>CAYNBZ010000017.1:0-39189 GCA_964395975.1 uncultured Muribaculaceae bacterium
TCGGTTGCAACAGCCTGGACTATCTGTGCGACCAGTTCGAAATACCATACGGTCAACACCACCGTGCCGGTGACGATGCGGAGATGTGTGCGCGACTGTTCCTGAGGGAAGTTAAGGATGCAGGATGCAGTGAGCTGGAGGAGATGGATTATTGTAATGGGAAATTATAAAAGAATTATAGTATGGAAAGACATGATAAAGGAAATAACATCGGATTAAAAACGATTGGTGAACTATTCGGAACTCGTTTCTTCATTCCGAGCTATCAGCGTGGATACCGTTGGACAAAACAGCAGGTGGTCGACTTGCTCAATGACATTAATGAATTTAAAGCAGAAGGAGGCAACTTCTATTGTTTACAGCCATTGGTGGTAAAACAACGTGAAGAAGACATGTTAGATAAGATACATAAGGCTAAGAACCTTGACGAAGTGAAGAGTTTACTGAAAGGAGAGTGGGAAGTCATTGACGGGCAGCAGCGGTTGACTACTATACATATCATTTTGACTTGCCTCGGTGAGAATAGTCCTTATTCACTGGAATATGAGACGCGCAAAAGAAGTGCAGAATTCTTACACAATATGGATAGTTACGATAGGAATGCTAACATAGACTATTCTTTTATGGCAGATGCTAAGGACTCTGTAAATAAATGGCTTCAGGAGCAGTTTAACTCAAATGAAAGCGATAAGAATAGCTACTTGGAAAAACTAAAAGAGAAGGTGAAATTTATATGGTATGAAACAATAGAGAAAGATCCCATAAAAGTATTCACCCGACTGAATATAGGCAAAATAGCCCTTACTAATTCTGAATTGGTAAAAGCCATGTTTCTCAATAGTTCTAATTTCTCAGACAGTATAGAACTAAGGCAACAAGAAATTGCAAGTGAATGGGACAGAATTGAATACACCTTGCAAAATGACGAATTTTGGATGTTCTTGCATGATAAAGGATACGATCGTCCTACACGTATTGATTTTATTCTTGATTTGATTTGCGAACAAGGCAAATTGGATGTTAAAATTGAAAAGTTTACTAACAAGAAGGAAAAAGATAAGATTATCGGAACGGACGAATATAGAACTTCCCGATATTTCTATGAATATTTTAAATCAGAACGTTCTTCCTCAGCTGCATGGAAAGAAATCAAATCTGTTTACCAAACATTTAACGAATGGTTTAATGATTTGGAGATTTATCATTATGTAGGTTTCCTTGTCGCTTGTGGAACTCCAGTAAAGGATCTCATGGAATTCTGGAATAAAGACAAGAAAGAATTCATAAGTTCACTAAAAAATAAAGTTAAGGAAGAAACAAGCAAAATTCCCATTGATTTCCGATTTAAAGAAGATGGAAGTGATAAAAAGAAATGTCGTCCTCTTTTGCTATTCCATAATATTCAGACTGTTATCAACCAGAATAAGGCACAGCAGGATAATGAAAAATACAAGGCGGGAGTATTTTATAAGTTTCCTTTCCATCTGTATAAATTAGAGGGCTGGGATGTAGAACACATAAATTCTAGCACAAGCAATCCGGAAGAAGATGATAGTACCCGCAAAGAATGGCTTTTGAATGTTTATATTGGTGCTGAGAAAAGCATAAAGGACAAGATAAACGACTATTTTAACAGTAATGATGAAACAGATAAGGAAAATCTTTTCAAGGAAGTAAGAAAAGATTTTTCAGAACCAGAGGAATGGTCCTATGAGGAGAAAAACAGAATAGGTAATTATGCCTTACTTGATTTCTCCACCAATAGAAGTTATGGCAATGCTATTTTCTCAGCGAAACGCCGCATAATTATAGGAAAAGACAAAGGATATCTGATACCTATTCCGAAACTTACTGAAGAAGGAGAAATTGAAGTGAGTAATGAAAATCAGCCGGCGAATTCACCATTTGTTCCTCCATGTACGAAGCAAGTGTTTCTAAAATACTTTTCAGCGACAATTGGAGATAATAACTATTGGACAAAGGAGGATGCTGAGGCATATAAAAACGACATCAAGTCTTGTTTGGAAAAGTTAAACGATAAATAAGGAGGAAAAAGTAATGGAATATAATGGAACAATAGTGAATAAAGCTATTTCTTTTTGGCATTTCATAAATAAACATTCTGTTGAAATACCTATTATACAGCGTGATTATGCGCAAGGGAGATTGGGGAAAGAGTATTTGCGCAATAATTTTCTGACAAATCTGAAAGAGGCATTAGACAGCAAACTTCCCAATGAGGAAAAAGTACTCACACTGGATTTTGTCTATGGCTCTCAAAATAAAGATAAAGACAAATTAAAATCATACCCGCTTGACGGTCAGCAGAGATTGACTACGTTGTGGCTTCTTCATTGGTATATAGCCCTAAAAGCAGGGAAATTAAAGGAAGCTGGTGATACTTTGAGGAAATTCTCTTATGAAACGCGTATATCATCAAGGGAATTTTGTCATGAGTTATGCAACGATGACTATTTTCAAGGATATGAAGGCAGCATTGTTGACTTTATAACAAGCCGCACTTGGTTTTATTCTTTTTGGAAACAAGACCCAACGATTCAGTCTATGTTAAGAATGATTAGCGGCACGAAAATAAACAACAAGCATGATGAAGATATTGTTGATGGTTTGGAAATATTATTTCAAGGAGAAAGTCACGAAACATTCAAACGTTATTGGGAAGCATTGATTTCAGACAATGCCCCCATCGTGTTTTATTATCTTCCACTTGAAAACTTTGGGTTGACGGATGATTTATACATCAAAATGAATGCACGTGGCAAGCAACTTACTTCATTTGAAAACTTCAAGGCAGATTTCATTGGTCATATTAAGGAACAAGCAAAAAAATATGATGATTGGAAAGCTCTGTTAGACCCCAAACGAGGCATACCAATAAAACTTGATACCACATGGACTGACATCTTTTGGAAACAATCTGCCAAAAACGTGGAACTTGACAAAAAATATTTTGCCTTTCTCAACCGGTACTTTCTGAACTGCGCCATCATTTATTATGATGCACCAGAGATATCGGAAACATGGAAACTGTATGGGGAAGAATCCGATGATTCTTCACTTTCATATGATAATGGTTTCCATATCTATTCCTCGATACTTTCAGAAGATAAGGGTCCTACTATACTTCGTAACATTGAAAAACTGTTCGAGCACTTCGCAAAAGCTGAAATTATAGGAGATATAAATGAATATTTGCCAAAATGGTTCAAAGAAATTAATTTCATTCCGACATATAACGGCAAATCCATTTCCACACTTACTCAACCTCAAAGAGTGGTGTTCTTTGGAATATGCAGATATTTTGAATCATGTTCCAATTTCAATGACACTCATTTTAGACGATGGATGAGAGTGGTATGTAACTTGGTTGAGAATACAACCATAAGTACGATAGAAGCAATGATTGCTCGTATGAAATTGATTAATGAATTAAGTCCAGGCGTTGCAAACATTTATGATTACCTCTCAGCCGAGAATCTAAAAATTGAATCCAAGGCTTCTCCAGAACAATTGGCTGAAGAAATAGAGAAAGCGAAACAGATACTTAACCCTCAAGAAGCACAACTGCCGGAGAAACCTGAGAATTGGAATGATAATAAAGAATGGAATTGGGAAACTGCTATCATTGAAGCGGAAAAGTATGCTTTCTTCAATGGCGCAATCCGTTTCTTGTTTCGAAACGGAGAGGGTGAATGGGATTGGAAAGACTTTGCCTTGAAATGGAGGAATGCACAGAAGTATTTCGATAAAAAAAATGACACTTACAAAAAGGATTCTCTTTTATTGCGTTATTTTATCAGCAAATTTACTGACTGGGGGATGTTTTGGAATGGTATGACATATAACAATGATCCGTCTTCCTGGAGATATGTCTTACTTGGTTCCAAATGGATTAACCCAACCCATGAACTTCTGATTTCCAGTTGCATAGAGATAGATGCCGACTTCCATTCCCCACTCAATGAAGAACAGATCCGTAAAGAAGTGCAAGAGGAACTTGTTACTACAAAACTACTGGATCACATTACCACTAAAAAGTGTGTTCTAAGCTATGATTCTCATAACAAGAAGTATATGCTATCAAGACCTAAGGCATGGTATGACAATTATGTTGTTGCAGATAAGCGCAATAAGATTCTATCCTCTTTGTATGGAGGAGGACGGAAAACTGTCCCCGCAGCAGATAAACAGCCCCGTAAAATTTATTCCGATCATCGAATTGATGAATGCGATTTCTTCTGGGGAAAGAACATCGAGTTCGAATATATAAGGGATGGCGAACTATATGTTTTTCGTTGGCAACATTGGAACTATATTGATATGTATGAGGGAAACAATCGACTTTGGGAAAATGAGAAGTCACTAACGATTTCTGTCGATAAAATAAAAGATGAAAATGATTTGATTGAGGAATTAAATCAATGTATCGACCGATATAAAAATTATAAGAAGAAATATCATATAGACCAGAATGCTTAACATCCTCCACCTCTCCGACACACATAGGCGGCATCGGCGGCTTACATGACTGCCTGATGCTGATATCCTTGTACATTCCGGTGACTTCACCATGAATGGAAGCGAAGCAAGAAGCCCTTGATTTCTTGCATTAGTTTTGCGACCTCCCCCATCCCCACAAGATTTTTATCTGTGGCAATCACGATGCCTGCCTATACGGAGCCAACATAGACGGGCTGGATAAAAGATACAAGAAATAAATTCTCGACAATCACTTATCAAAATGAGTGAATTTTTAAGCATGGGGCAAATTTTGTTTCATTCTTTTCTCAGAAAAACCAATAAAACAAGTGAATTTGTTTTGTTCTGCACACAACTTGCATTACCTTTGCATTTGGGCTTAAACAGCGGCTGTGTCGGGCTGTAGACATAAACAGATATGGTTGATGATAAATTGAGATTCAATGCCAAGGGCAAGTTTACCATGTATATGGAAAACAATAAGCTCCGCAAGACTCCCGAGCGATACGCCATATTGGAAATGGCAGTGTCGCTTACCGACCATTTCAATGCCGACACGCTTTTCCGCCGAATGGAAGAATCTTCTTACCATGTGAGTCGCGCCACGATATATAACACACTCGATTTGCTCACGGCATGTGGCATACTGCGCAAGCTCCAGTTCGGCAACGGCCAGTCGCAATACGAATGTGTGACCGATGCGCCCAATCATCATCACTTGATTTGTACCGAATGTGGGAAAATCAAGGAAATAAAAGATGCAGAATTGCTAAAATATTTAAACTCAAAAAAATATTCTTCGTTTACGGCATCATACTATGTGCTATATATATATGGCATTTGCAATGCTTGTGCGAGGAGAATTAAACGTAAATCGAACATTAACAAGAAGTAACGTCACAACAAGAAGACTATGAAAGCTGATGTATTATTAGGCCTTCAGTGGGGCGACGAAGGGAAAGGAAAGGTTGTAGATGTGCTCACTCCGCATTACGATGTAGTAGCTCGTTTCCAAGGTGGTCCCAATGCAGGTCATACGCTTGAATTTGATGGTAAAAAGTATGTCTTGCGTTCTATCCCGTCGGGGATTTTTCAACAAGGACAGATTAATATAATCGGGAACGGCGTGGTGCTTGACCCTGTTTTGTTTATGGACGAAGCCGAAGCGTTGAAAAGCAGTGGAGTCGATATAAAGCATATTTTGAAAATATCACGCAAAGCTCATTTAATAATGCCGACGCACCGATTGCTTGATGCTGCATACGAAAAGTTGAAAGGAGATGCAAAAATAGGCACGACAGGCAAAGGCATAGGCCCTACCTATACCGATAAAGTGGGGCGCAACGGATTGCGAGTAGGCGATATATATTGCAATTTTAAAAATAAATATGAGATAGCAAGAAAGCGTCATATTAATTTATTGACGGCACTCGGCGAAAATGTGGACATATCTGATGCCGAAACAAAGTGGCTTGATGCAATCGAATATTTAAAACAGTATGACTTGATTGATAGTGAATTTGTTGTCAACCACTATCTCGATGAAGGGAAGAAAGTCTTGTGCGAAGGGGCACAAGGCAGTATGCTTGATGTGGATTTCGGGTCGTATCCTTATGTAACTTCGTCTAACACTGTTTGTGCCGGGGCTTGTACGGGACTCGGCTTGTCACCAAACAGAATCGGAGAAGTGTATGGCATATTCAAGGCTTATTGCACTCGTGTCGGTAGTGGGCCATTCCCTACCGAACTTCATGATGAAGTGGGAGCTAAAATCAGAGATATAGGACATGAATACGGGGCCGTCACGGGGCGTGAACGCCGTTGCGGGTGGATCGACCTGGTGGCATTGCGCTATACCATCATGCTCAATGGCGTTACACAGCTCATAATGATGAAGAGTGATGTACTTGACGGATTTGAAACAGTAAAGGTTTGCAACTCCTATCGTGTAAACGGCGAGGAAACACGTAATTTCCCCTATGACATAGAACACGGCATTGAACCTGTATATACTGAATTGCCCGGTTGGAATGTTGATATGGCCGGCATAACTTCTCCTGACCAATTCCCACAAGAATTTAAGGATTATGTGGACTATATAGAGAGGGAATTGCAAGTGCCGATAACCATCATATCGGTAGGCCCCGACAGAAAGCAAACCATCGATCTTAGAGGTAGAATTAACGGATAATGCGGTTATGATAACAGTTAAACCGTTTAAGGGCCTGCGTCCCCCAAAGTCGATTGTGGAAAAATTGTCGGCACGCCCGTATGATGTACTTAGTTCGGATGAGGCACGTAAAGAGGCCGAAGGCAATGAGCAATCATTGTATCATATAACTCGTCCTGAAATAGAATTTGCGACAGGTACCGACGAACACAGCAGTGAAGTGTACCAACGTGCGATAGACAACTTTCGCATGTTCCAAGACAAGGGCTGGCTCGTGCAGGATGAAAAAGAATGCTATTACCTATATGCTCAGACTATGGGCAACCATAAGCAATACGGATTTGTGGTGGCGGCCAATGTCGGTGATTACATGGAAGGCAGAATAAAAAAACACGAACTGACACGTCATGACAAGGAAGAGGACCGAATGAAGCACATCCGGAACACCCGAGCCAATATCGAACCTGTGTTTTTTGCTTTTCATGACAATGTGGAGTTGGAAGAACTTATTCGTTGCATATCAGGAAGCAAGGACGCTGAATATGATTTCAAGAGTAACGACGGTATAAGGCATGAATTGTGGGTTGTCGATGATAAAGATGCTATTGCGAAGATTACAGAGGCATTTAAGTCGTTGCCGGCGTTATATATCGCCGACGGACATCATCGCACGGCTGCTGCCGCTCTTGTCGGTGATGAAATGGCTCGTAACAATCCTCATCATAAGGGCAACGAGGAATATAATTATTTCCTTGCCGTGTGCTTCCCCGAATCGCATCTTAAAATTATAGATTACAATCGTCTTGTAAAAGACCTGAACGGACTTAGCGAATCAGAATTCATAAAATTGCTCCGGCAACATTTTGATGTTGACTTAGTGGGGAATGAAGTTTATCATCCTGTAAAATTGCACAATTTCTCACTCTATGTCGGTGGTAATTGGTATTCCTTAACCGCCCATAGCGAAACTTATGATGACAACGATCCCATACGCTGTCTCGATGTTACGATTTCATCGAAATACATATTTGACGAAATTTTAGGAATTACCGATTTAAGGCGCGACAAACGAATAGATTTCGTAGGTGGAATCCGCGGACTTGAAGAATTGAAAAATCGTGTCGATAGCGGAGAAATGGCCATGGCATTGGCTCTTTATCCTGTGACAATGCACCAATTGTTGACCATAGCCGATACAGGTAATATCATGCCGCCGAAAACGACATGGTTTGAACCAAAATTACGCTCAGGGCTTGTTATTCACAAGTTAGAATAAAAAATTCCCTTATGAAAGTAACTCTCGTTATATTGACACTGCTGGTTGCGACATTTGTTGAAACAATGTCGCAACAGGTTTATTTTGCCGGCAGCGACATGCCCGTTTTTGAAGAATCACCTGCTGCATCGACCGGCCTTGACAATATATATGTCATATATGACACTGACGGCGTGTCGATGAACTTTACGCAACGCAGCAGCGGGACAAGTGTTACGTGGTACATTTATAATGAGCTGGGAGGCGGATATGCCGAAGAATTAAGCGATGTGGTTCGTATAGATGGTACGACCACACAATTGACACAGGTAATTGCCAATCGTGGTTACATCATAGAAGAGGGAACCGACCGCACCTATATTTGGGTGGTAAATTATTCCGATTATATGCTCGAACTAAATGGTTTGAGCTTTGACACAGAAAGTGATTGCGGATCAACCACTCTGCTCGTCGATGGCTCGGGAGCAGAAATGATCTATTACTCCATTACAGGAGTCCAACAACAACTCGACCGTGAATTGACGCTTAGCTACCGCACTCTTGAATGGAACGACTCTAACATGGTTTGGGAAGAAGTAACTGTCGAGGAGAGCGAAGAGAACTTCAGCAGCACGCTAACCGTAACTGCACCTTATTGCGACACTGAATTTACGTTGTCGGGCGACAGATTTCTCCGATATTGGAATATGGAAGAAGAAGTTGAAAGTGACACATATACCACAAGCGCGGTGGCTGTGGAATCTACAGCAGTGCAAGAGGAAAGAGATGTTGAGAACGAACAGGAGAGCAGCGATGAAAGCACATCGCTGGGTGGATCGGCTCCTGTAACTATAACATTTACGGCATATTGTACCGATGCTGTGTCGCACAACGAGTGGCAGATGTCATACGACCAAGAATTCAGCGATATAGAAAACCGATTCAACCAAACCGAAATCACAATGACCTTCAATGAGGCAGGAACATTTTATTACCGGTTTTACGGAACCGACAGCTCGGGTGATTGTGAAGTGACAGGAGAAACCTACACTATTTTTATAGGAGAATCGAGCCTTGAATGCCCAAACGTATTTTCCCCACAGGGCAGCGAGGGTGTGAATGATGAGTGGCGTGTGTCATATAAATCGATTGTCGAATTCAAGTGTTGGATTTTCAATCGTTGGGGTGTAGAAGTATGTCGTCTTAACGACCCGTCGCAAGGTTGGGATGGGAAATATAAAGGAAAATACGTAAAAAGCGGAACTTATTTTTATGTCATCGATGCACTTGGCTCTGATGGGGTTAGGTATAAGCTGAAAGGCGACATTAATATTTTGAATTACTCAGGCAGCAGCGACAGTAGCTCTGAATAAATTAAAGTGGAATGAAAAGAATATTATTATTGATGGTGGCAGCATTTGTTGCCGTGAGTGACGTTGTTTTAGTGAAAGCCGAAGATGCAGTTTCAGCAGCTTTTGTCAACAGGTCTCAACCGATTTCATCCAATCCCGATGTGCCGTTGGCAGTGATGATTGCCGGTGAGCAGGTTGTACTTGACCGTATAGACATGTATGAACGTCTTGACCGCGAAATGACACAAATCATATACGGGCATAGCAGTTTGCTTCTTAGCATAAAACGAGCAAATCGCTATTTCCCAATCATTATCCCGATATTGAAAAAGAACGGAATACCCGAAGATTTTGCTTACCTTGCAGTAGTGGAAAGTTTCTTGAGTACTACGGCACGGTCACATGCAGGAGCTGCCGGAATGTGGCAATTTCTCAAGGAAACGGCAAAGCAATATGGGCTTATAGTTAATGATGAGGTTGACGAACGATATGATCCCATAAAAGCTACCGAGGCGGCTTGCCGTTATTTGAACGCAGCTTACGCAAAATATAAGCATTGGCCCACAGTGGCGGCATCATACAATGCCGGAATGGGACGCATATCGAAAGAATTAAACAAGCAATTTGCCGAAAATTCGTTCGATTTGTACCTAACAGAAGAAACTTCGCGATATGTGTTTCGTATCATCGCCATGAAGTTGATTATTGAGAATCCGAAAAAATATGGATTCTTAATCACACGCCGACAATTGTACCAGCCTGTGGAATATTCCGAAGTAAAGGTTTCGGGACGCGTGGCAAGTTGGAGCGAATGGGCGCAAAAGCAAGGAATAACGTATATGCAATTACGAGAAATGAACCCGTGGATACGGGCAGCGTCCCTGACAAATAAAGAAGGACGTACATATATTGTGAAGATTCCTAAACAGGAGAGCTTGTATCGCAGTAAAATGAATTACACGGTTTACAACAATAACTGGGTTGTTGATTGAATATGGATTTTAATGGGAAAGAAACAGATTGTGTATCGGTGCAGGGTGCACGGGTACACAATCTGAAAAACATAGACGTAGATATACCGCATGGCAAACTCACGGTGATAACGGGACTGAGTGGCAGCGGGAAATCATCGTTAGCATTCGATACCATTTTTGCTGAAGGGCAACGCCGTTATGTCGAAACATTCTCGGCATATGCTCGCAACATGCTTGGATTGCTTGAACGTCCCGACGTAGATAAGATTACGGGGCTTAGTCCTGTTATATCGATAGAACAAAAGACTGTCAATAAAAATCCCCGCAGCACCATAGGAACGACGACCGAAATCTACGACTTCTTGCGTTTGCTGTATGCACGAGTTGCCGATGCCTATTCTTATACTTCGGGAGAGAAAATGGTAAAATTTACCGTGGACAAAATTATAAACATGATTTTCAAGCGGTACACCGGTCATCGCATTTTTATCCTTTCTCCATTAGTAAAAAACAGGAAAGGTCATTATAAGGAGCTTTTTGAGCAATTGCGCAAAAAAGGGTATCTTACGGTGCGAGTGGATGGCAATCTTGCCGAAATCAAGTATGGCATGAAAGTCGACCGTTACAAAAATCACAACATCGAACTTGTGATAGACAAACTTCGAGCCGAGGAGAAATACCACGACAGGTTGAAAAGCTCCATCGATACGGCATTTAAACAAGGCGATGGTGAACTGATGATACTCGATGTCGATGATGGTAACCGCATCGGCCATTATAGCAAAAAATTGATGGACCCAACTACCGGGTTGTCATACGCAGAGCCTGCCCCACACAATTTCTCGTTCAACTCGCCTCAAGGTGCCTGTCGCAAGTGCAAAGGGTTGGGCTATGTTAATATCATCGACCGCGACAAGATAATGCCTAATATCAGAACATCGATATACGATGGCGGCATTGTACCATTGGGGAAATATAAAAATTCACTGATATTTTGGCAGATTGCTGCAATATGCGAGAAATATGGAGTTACAATTAAGACCCCCATAAATGACTTGCCCGATGATGCTATAGATGATATAATGAACGGGACCGATGAACGCCTCGACATAAAAAACGATACGATGAGCACATCGAATTATTTTTTACGCTATGACGGTTTGGTTAAATATATCGAGATGCAACAGACCGAAGATGCTTCGGCTCAGGCGCAAAAATGGGCGGGACAGTTTTTCTCGCGTGTGACGTGTCCCGAATGCAACGGTGCAAGGCTTAACAAGGAGGCTCTGCATTATTACATAGGCGGTAAAAACATAGCTGATTTGTCGGCTATGGATATATCGGAATTGTTGGAATGGATGAGTGGCATTGAAAATTCATTGACCACTCAACAATGGAATATTGCCAAGGAAATTGTAAAAGAAATTAACGGGCGCCTGAATTTCATGGTGGATGTAGGCCTTAATTATCTTGCCTTGAATCGTAGTTCGGCTACGTTGTCGGGTGGTGAAAGTCAAAGGATAAGGCTTGCAACACAAATCGGCTCCCAATTGGTAAATGTACTCTACATTCTTGACGAGCCAAGTATTGGGTTACATCAGCGTGACAACGTAAGGCTCATATCGTCATTGAAAAAATTGCGTGATGCCGGTAATACGATTATCGTGGTTGAACATGACAAGGATATGATGCTTCAAGCCGATTATATTGTAGACATAGGACCCAAGGCAGGACGTAAGGGTGGACAAGTAGTCTTCGCCGGAACTCCACAACAAATGCTTGAAAGCAATACCATAACGGCACAATACCTGAACGGACAGCGTGAAATAGAAGTTCCCGCACAACGAAGAGAAGGGAACGGTAAATTTATAGAATTGAAAGGTTGTCGTGGTAATAACCTGAAAGGGATTGACGTGAGAATCCCGTTGGGCGTGTTTGTGTGTGTCACCGGTGTGTCGGGAAGTGGCAAGTCTTCACTAATAAACGGTACGTTACAACCCATCCTGAGCCAAAAGTTCTATAAATCGTCACAGGCTCCATTGCCGTATGATGAAATAATAGGCATTGAAAACATCGACAAAGTGGTGACAGTCGACCAGTCGCCACTCGGACGCTCACCACGTTCCAATCCTGCCACCTACACAGGTGTGTTTGCCGATATAAGAAACCTGTTTGTAAATATGCCGGAAGCAAAAATCAGGGGATACAAGGCCGGACGTTTCTCGTTTAACGTGAGCGGAGGCCGATGTGAAGAGTGCAAGGGAAATGGTTACAAGACGGTAGAGATGAATTTTCTTCCCGATGTACTCGTCCCATGCGAGGCTTGTGGTGGGAAACGTTATAATCGTGAAACGCTCGAAGTGCGCTTCAAGGGCAAGTCGATAGCCGATGTACTTGACATGACTATCAATCAGGCAGTGGAATTTTTCGACTCGATGCCATCCATATTGTCTAAAATAAAGGTGCTGCAAGAAGTCGGCATGGGATATATAAAGCTTGGGCAACCGTCAAGTACTTTGTCGGGTGGAGAAAGCCAACGTGTGAAATTAGCTGCCGAATTATCGAAAAAAGACACTGGACGCACGATTTATATCCTTGATGAACCAACCACCGGACTGCACTTTGAAGATATAAAGGTGTTGCTCGATGTGCTCAATCGCCTTGTCGATAAAGGCAACACGGTGATTATCATCGAACATAACATGGATATTGTAAAAAATGCCGATTACATAATCGACCTTGGTCCGGAAGGCGGACGCAATGGCGGTGAGATAATGGCATCGGGTGTACCCGAGGCTGTGGCACAATCGCCTCATTCCCTCACTGCACGGTTTCTCAAGGACGAATTGGGACAGTGAAAAACTTTAGGAGGGTGTATCCAAACTCTCGTTCTTGATACACCCTCCTAAAGTTGTGTGTCCTTGACACACCGTCAATTTTGTGATATGTATGTGCTTACTTGATCAGGTATTGCGAACTAATAGACCGATTCTCGTGTACTCGATTGATTGTATCGGCAAATAATCCTGCAATGCTTAATATCGTAGCTTTCGGACAATCCTTGTGGAATGGAATACTGTTAGAGAATATCATCTCGCTCAGTGCACTGTCATTTACCCGTTGCGATGCAGGATCACTCATTATGGCGTGTGAAGCAAGCGCGCGAACCGAACGGGCTCCATGCTCTTTCATCAAGTCGGCAGCCCTGCATATTGTGCCGGCAGTGTCAACCATGTCGTCAACAAGTATTACGTCCTTGTCGCGCACATCACCTATGATGGTCATGTTTTCCACGACATTCGCCTTAGCACGTTGCTTGTGGCACAACACCAAAGGTGTGTTCAGGTATTTTGCATAACTGTTAGCTCTTTTGGCTCCACCGACATCGGGTGACGCTATCACCATATTTTCGAGTTTGAGCGACTGAATGTAAGGTATAAAACAAGACGACGCATAAAGGTGGTCAACCGGTACGTTGAAAAAGCCCTGAATCTGGTCGGCATGTAAATCCATCGTGATAAGTCGGTCAATGCCGGCTGTACTCATCAAGTCGGCAACAAGTTTTGATGCTATCGACACACGTGGCTTATCCTTGCGGTCTTGCCGGGCCCAACCAAAATAAGGAACGACAGCGATAATCGACTTTGCCGAAGCACGCTTCGCTGCATCAATCATCAGTAGCAGTTCCATAAGGTTGTCACTGTTTGGGAATGTCGATTGTACAAGATAAACCTCACATCCGCGTATCGACTCTTCAAACGACACTTCAAACTCACCATCGGCAAAGTGTTGAATGTTCATTTGACCTAACTCAACGCCAAGATTTTGGCAGATTTCCTTAGCAAGGTACATGGAGTTGGTACCGGAGAAAATCTTGAATGGAGCTAAAGAATTCATATGTGCTTTTTATAATAAAGGACTTGTAAAAAAAACTGCCACAAAGTTAATATATATTTGTTTCCATACCCAACACTTTTGTAGAAAATATACTACCCCTCTTCAGGTTTGCATCTATTTTCAATAATTCTCCACATCATAAACACTTGGTTAATCCGCTATATATGATGCAGTTCCTCACCCTCAAGCGTTCCGGTTTTTATAGGCTTGGTTTCTCCTTTTTTCTGTATCTTTTGTTTTGGCTTTTGTTTTTCATCGATTTTAAAGCTCTTCAGTATTTTATCCACTGTTTCTTGATTTTCGGCAATATAGTTAATTTCAATCTGCATGGCGAGATTTTTTTTCTTGGCTTTTACATTGGTAATGCATGCTCGCGAGCCATCGGGTAATATGCCCACAAGTGAAAAACCTTGAAAACCCTTTATATTGGCTTTGCCCATCTTAGTGCCAAACATGTTATAGTCTGCCGCAGTCTTATTAATGGCATACTTCATATAGTTGTCATCTGCCTTCGACTTATCATACAGTTTTATTAACACCGTAAGATCATACCACTGTATTTCGAAAACCGAACGAGAATTATAAGTCACAACTCCGCCCTCAGGGACTTCAAACGTGAGGTTATGACCCGACCACACAAAGTGCTCGGCCACGCAACCGAACACGGTTAATAAACAACCGACCAGAAAAACAACAATCCGCCTCATGAACACATAAAATTAATCATACAAACTTAGGTAAAAATTTTCGACTTGCAATATAGATTGACAATTTATGTTTTTGCAAGCATCTATGCTTACTGCAATCGGGCTACGGCAAGTGTTGCAACGGATATACGCATATCGGCTACCTGCCTCAATGCCTCGGCACACGACAGCAGTGTCGCTCCCGTTGTGATTACGTCATCGACAAGCAAAATGTGCTTGTCTTTAAAATTGACAGCTTCGTCGGTTGCAGAATACACACCCACGGTGTTTAACAAACGTTCGTGTTGTCCTTTATGAGTCTGAGTTTCATGCCCTTTTACAGCTTTAACCAGTTGCCGTACGCTGCAACCTATCACACCCGAAAAACCCTTACCAATATATACACTTTGATTATAGCCTCTGACCGCCAATTTACCGCGATGCAACGGCACAGGCACCACTACATCTATATCATCAAGAAATCCGCTACTTTTCATCTCCATTGCAAACCGGCGGGCTAACCACTCTCCCATGCGTGGTTGATTGTGATACTTTATTGAATGCAATATCGATGCATGGCGACCGCCTCGTTCGTAAAAGAAATACCCTGCAGCACGCTCTATGGGAATCTTTCCTGCAAATAGCTGTTCTATGGGATTAAATTCAACATCATGATAACCTGTGCGCGGCAATTGAGCCATACACAAAGCACATACGAACTTTTCATCGATATTAAGGGCTTTTCCGCATACGGGACAAATTCGCGGAAACAGCATATCGGCAATGGCTCGTAAAACCTTGCTTTTCATTCGTAATCGGTATGGTCTTCAATCAACTCATTAACAACAGATATTGACAAATCGGCTTCAAAACCTCTTTGGGCAACAAATCTCAATACAGCCTCACGAGCCTTCATGGGCGGACGCGACTTCACCTCTCTGAATTTCGTTGCCACCAGAGATTTTAATTTAGTTTTATACTCTTCGGCATCAATTTCTCCAAGTGCCAAGGCTATTGTATCATTGTCGATGTGCTTTAATCGCAGGTTATAGGCAATTTTCAATCTTCCCCAACCGGAAAAACGGAATTTATCCCGCACATACGCTCTTGCATATCGCGTATCGTCTATATATCCTTCACCGACGAGATGTCGCAATATTGTCTTGGCATCATTCGCAGCAATGCCCCACTTGCGCAACTTCATGTCGATGTCACCCGACGACTGTTCGCTGCGGGCACACAAAGCCTCGCATCGCGACATTGCTTCTTGCAGTGTTATTTCATTTACCATAAGTGGCAATTTGTCATTCTTCGCTAGTGCGGAAGTAAATCCTTATCGTTTCCGATTCTACATTTGTAACCGATGACGAAATAAGGCTGACTGAATCTATAAGATGGTCGGTACAGCTACAATCTGAAATCTCATAAAAATACATCGCACCGCATTCGACAGTTGTGAATTGAGGCGTGGCAGTATAATTTACTGTAAGCGTGTCATTATACCTTACATCCGAAATGGCTTCCATTTCATAATGGAACACATATTGGCAACTTTCGACGCTTCCCCTGAACGGCAAATATGCTTGCGATGCCGATTCGTTACGGATTATTGCCGAATCCCCCGGTACATCTACCCCGTATATCGTCAGTGAATCGACAGTTATTGCACTTTGTTCGCTGCTCGAATAAAACGACACCAATGGTATCGCACTTGTGTTTTCACGACAAGTGTCGGATGAACACGCTCCGACACCGGCAAGCAGCAATGTACCCAATATCAGGAATGTCAGAATTTTCCCCATTTCACTATTTCATCGAATGGTTTTCGAGTTTTTGCAGGGACTGCCTCGCTATCCTTGGGATAACCTACCGACAGTATTGCCACCGGCGACCATTCTGCCGGAATATCAAGTTCCTGACATAGCTTGTCAACATCAAAATTGCCTATCCAACATGCGCCCAACCCAAGAGATGAAGCCGCAAGGCACATATTTTCACATGCTATGGCCACATCCACATACATGCTGTTATGTCCGTCACACGGTCGCACCCAAGCATCTCCGCTGTTACCAAGAGCCACAATAAATGCCGGAGCATCATTAATCCAATCTCTGCCGTAACACCGCACCACCGATTCGTGCAATTCAGGCGTGTCTATTACCAAAAATTTCCATGGCTGCCGATTGCAGGCCGACTGTGCCAAATGCGCAGTTTCCAAAATCGACATAAGCTGTTCGCGGGATACCGGTCTGCTGTTATCATATCCGCGACATGAATAACGAGTATTCACAAGGTTTCTGAATTCATTATACTCCATATCATTCGATTTTATAAACCTGAAAGACTCGAAACAAAGCCTATAAAGCCTGCAACAATACCTCCTATCAATCCCCATAATGCCCACTTCTTGGCACTCTGAGATCTTGCTTCAGCCTCGGCATAGTTGCCGGCATTATACGCAGAACTTACATTTGCCGCATTTATTATGCTTACTATGCCAAACGGCAGACAGCAAAATATAGTAACCAAGATTGCTTCTGTGAGATAAGTCTTAGGCATCGGTCCCCACACATTGCCGAAATTAGGATTACCACCGTAATTGGGAGTGTTGTAACCGGGAGGAGTAGTTCCACCAAAACCGGGGTTGGGCATTCCTTTGAACAGATAGCCCAATTCGGGTAAGTTTCCGGCAGGCTGCCACTGGGGCATACCTTCATGCCACACAAGGGTTTCCCTTGTTACTCCCATGCCCTGCAACTGGTGTTCCTCTACAGGTCCTACCTGTTGCCCATTGATAACAGCATAATATTTCATGACGTGAATATATTTTGTGATTTACATTTAAATATTATAAACATACGGCAATGTCGGGACGAAAGACACTGCCAACAATGACAAAATAAAACTGATGACACCAACTACCACCGGCACAATAAGTCCCGCCAAAGTCCACCATTTAGCTTTCACCGACCGTTCTTGTGCAAGGGCATAATTCCCGATATGGTATGCATCGCTAACGCCGGCAGCGTACACGATTCCTACAATACCAAATGGCATACAGCATAATATGGTAACGAGTATCGACTCAACAAGCCACGTCTTTGGCATCGGAGGCACATGGCTATATCCATAACCACGATTATAGTAATTGCCTCCCACATTACAACTATTTGCATTTGTGCCGTTTACCACAAACAAATGCCCCAATTCAGGCACAGTTCCTGCCGGTTGCCATTGAGCCATACCTTCGTGCCACACCATGGTATCTTTCGTCACTCCAACACCTTGTAGCTGTGATATGTCGAAAGGACCCAACCTTTGACCGTTGATAATGGCAAAATATTTCATTTATAATTTGTTAATCATATTTTGGACTTCAACATTCATTGGCATCAATAGCAGAAAAACAGTTTCAGGCAGCAAAGCTCGAAACTGTTTTTCAAAATTAAACAACAATTTTATTTCATCAAAATTATTTCATCGTTATTTTGCAAATGGATATTTGTATCACATTATGCCCCTTTCACGCAATTTCAATTGCCAGTTCCATGCCGAGCGCATAGTGTCTTCTATCGAAGTGGTAGCTTTCCAGCCGAGCACTTCGTTGGCTTTCTTCGGATCAGCCCAGACTTTCTCGATATCACCGTTGCGGCGGCCTACAATTTTATGAGGAACCTTCACACCGGTAGCACTCTCAAAAGCATTAATCAATTCAAGTACCGACAAGCCGACACCCGTACCCAGATTGAAGATTTCCAGTTTTTCATCGCTTTTGTCTTCAAGCATTCGCTCAAGTGCAGTAACATGAGCCTTTGCAAGATCCACTACATTTATAAAATCGCGAATGCAAGACCCGTCGGGAGTATTATAATCATCTCCAAATACACTGAGTTCTTTCCTGATGCCGATGGCAGTCTGGGTAAGATACGGAATCAGGTTTTGAGGAACACCATTGGGCAACTCACCGATTTCTGCACTCGGATGCGCACCCACCGGATTGAAATACCGCAAAATTACACTCTTTATCGGAGCACCCGACGTTATGTAATCTGTTATGATTTCTTCTGATATTTGCTTGGTGTTGCCGTATGGCGAAGTTGCCTTCTTAATCGGTGCCGTTTCATCGACAGGATTTTTGTCGGGTTCCCCATAAACGGTACAAGACGATGAAAATACGATACCTTTTGTATTGTATTGCGGCATCAACTTAAGCAAGTTAATCAACGTGGTCAGATTGTTATAATAATACAACAACGGTTTTTGAACCGATTCGCCCACAGCCTTGCTTGCTGCAAAATTTATGATGCCATTTATGCCCGGATTATCTTCAAATAGCCTTGTCAATGCAGCCAGATCGGTACAATCCGCCTCCACAAATATAGGTCTTATACCCGTGATTCTTTCAATTCCATCAAGAACCTCGATGTTGCTGTTCGACAAGTTGTCGATTATTACAACGTCATAACCGGCATTCTGCAATTCTACAACGGTGTGTGAGCCTATATAACCGGTTCCACCAGTTACTAAAATTTTACCTTTCATGATAATTTAGTTTTATTTAAAATCAAACAATCTCTTTGGATATTCACCACTTTCAACCAGTTTGGCAATGTTGGCCATTACCGATGGCTTGTCGGCAGCGTAAGTCACACCAAACCACGAAGACAATGTGCCATATACTTTCACCGAAGCCACACCTCCGGTGATAAGCTCGTTCACCATCGATGGGATATAAAATTCCGTTTTTAGGTCGTTACTGTGTTCCGACAGAAATTCTGTCAATGCTTTCTTTGAATGTTCGAAATAATCGGGCGTAAATCCCCACATGTTCATCGACACAAGTGTGTCATCGTCTATCTGATGTTCACTTCCGTCTTCTTCGAGGTATGAAACATGTCCATTCCGTTGCATTATATGATGACGCTCCGTGACAGTCGTCAAAAATCCTTCTTCCGATATGTTGCACACACCGCGCGACACTTCTCCACTTTCACTCAATGTATTCCCAACGTGGAATCCCACCATACAATATTCGTTCTGCTTCCCTTCCATGCCCTGCAATGCTTTGGCCAGCACGTCAAAACTGTTATGTCCATAAAAATCATCGGCATTGATTACGGCAAACGGCTCGTTTATCACATCGCAGCCCATCAGCACGGCATGGTTTGTACCCCATGGCTTGGTCCGTTCGGGATTGGGTTTGAAGTTCTCAGGCAGTTTGTCAATCGATTGAAATACGACTTCTGTCGAAATGTGATTTTCATATTTATTCAGTATTTTCTCCCTAAAGTCGTTCTCGAAATCATGTCTTATGACAAAGACCACTTTTCCGAATCCCGACCGTATGGCATCATATATCGAATAGTCCATAATGGTTTCACCGTTTGGTCCGATGCCATCCAATTGTTTTAATCCACCATATCGGCTTCCCATACCGGCAGCCAATACAAGTAATGTAGGTTTCATTTGCTTAAAAATTACAATGTCTGTTACTCTTGTATCTAATGCAAAGTTAAATATAATTCCCGAAAAAGATAAGAAGATACCCAATAGTTTTTGACAGGAACAAATGTCACTATATCCAAGCGGTATCACGTGTGGCACAGTTTTTGACTATATCAAACTATAAACCAATAACTGAACATTATTATGACACCGTTTATAATTTTTATTGCAATAGCTTTAGTTAGCTATCTCGTGCAGGCTTCGTTAAAAAACAAGTTTGAACGCTACTCCCATGAGCCGCTTCCTCAAGGCATGACAGGGCGTGATGTGGCAATGAAGATGTTGCATGACAATGGCATATATGACGTGCAGGTTCGCAGTACTCGTGGAACCTTGACCGACTTCTATAATCCCACCGACAAAACAGTAAATCTGAGCGAAGGTGTGTACAACAGTTGCAGCGTGGCAGCAGCCGCAGTGGCTGCCCACGAGTGCGGCCATGCCGTGCAACATGCCACCCAATACAGCTTCTTGCAAATGCGTTCAAAGCTTGTACCCGCTGTCAATTTCGCCTCTCAATGGATGTCGTGGCTCCTGCTTGCCGGCATACTGTTAATTCAGGTGATGCCACAAGTGATGTTTATTGGCATATCGCTCTTTGCCATTACCACGTTGTTCAGTTTCGTAACCTTGCCGGTAGAAATCGATGCAAGTCGGCGTGCCCTCTCCTGGCTCAATCGCAGTGGCCTGACGTATGGAACAAGTCACGAACATGCCACTGATGCCTTGCGGTCGGCAGCCTACACCTACGTTGTTGCTGCTCTCGGCTCATTGGCCACCCTTGTTTACTATGTCATGATTTTCATGGGCAGCCGTAGGGACTAAATCAGCCTTTTTTGTAATTTTGCCGAAAATTGTAACGAAATGGCACAAAAACCGAGTATTCCCAAAGGGACAAGAGATTTTTCGCCCGAGGAAATGGCGAAACGCAACTATATTTTCAACACTATAAAAGACGTGTTCCTGCTGTATGGATTTCGGCAAATCGAAACTCCAGCAATGGAAAATCTGTCAACATTGATGGGGAAATATGGCGAAGAAGGAGATAAATTGCTTTTCAAGATATTGAATAGCGGCGACTATTTGAAAGATGCGCCCGAAGCCCAACTGGCCGAACGTGATTCTTTGCACCTCACCTCCCACATATCCGAGAAAGGGCTGCGATACGACCTCACCGTGCCATTTGCCCGATTTGTCGTACAGCACCGCAATGAGATACAATTTCCATTCAAGCGATACCAGATACAGCCCGTATGGCGTGCCGACAGGCCGCAAAAAGGGCGTTACCGCGAATTTTACCAATGCGATGCCGATGTTGTCGGCAGTGATTCACTAATAAACGAGATTGAACTGTTGACGATGATCGATGAGGTGTTCAACCGATTCGGCATAAATGTCACAATTAAAGTCAACAATCGAAAAATACTCAGCGGCGTGGCAGAAATCATAGGTGCTGCCGACAAGATTGTTGATATAACAGTGGCAATCGACAAAATCGACAAAATCGGCATTGACAATGTGAACGAGGAACTTCGCGCCAAAGGTATTACCGAAGACGCAATTGCAACGTTGCAGCCGTTGTTGCAGCTAAAAGGCAACAACAGCGATAAGATTGCAACACTGAGGGCATTGTTGTCGAAATCAGAAATCGGTATCAAGGGTATAGAAGAAATGGAATTTATCATCGACAATCTTTCCCCTATTGGCATGAAAGCCAATGTCGAGGTAGATGTATCTCTTGCACGGGGACTTAACTACTACACCGGCACGATTATCGAGGTGAAAGCCCGAGATGTTGAAATAGGCAGCATCAGCGGTGGCGGGCGATATGACAACCTTACGGGAGTTTTCGGTCTGCAAGGTGTGTCGGGCGTAGGCATCAGCTTCGGTGCCGACCGAATATACGATGTGCTTAATGCTCTAAACCTCTACCCCGCCGATACGGCAACAGGGACAAAAGTGATTTTCATAAACTTCGGGACTGCCGAATGCAAAGAGTGCATGAAACATGTCAAGGCACTGCGCGATGCCGGCATCGCAGCAGAAATATACCCCGAGGCGACAAAGATGAAAAAACAAATGGCGTATGCCGATGCGCTAAAGATACCGTTTGTCGCTCTTGTCGGTGAAAATGAAGTTGCAAGCCATTGCATCTCACTCAAGGATATGGTAACCGGAGAACAGACTACTATTTCCATCGAACAATTAATCGACAAATTGAAAAATTAAATTCACACCAAAAATTCTATACAGAGCCGCCAAAACAACAGTGCGGCTCTCATTTTTTAGCACCATGCACAAAGATATTCACATACGACAATTACTAAAGTCGTGGATGCTGCCAATATCCATGTTGGGTGGCATCCTTTTTCATAATTACATCGATGCCTTATCGGTAATAACACCATTCCTTATTTTCACGATGCTGACCATCACTTACACGCGGCTCAACATCAGCGAACTGAAAATAACAGCATTTCACTGGATGCTGCTTGCTGTCCAGATTCTTGGAGCTGTGGCAATCTATGCCATCCTTCATTTCATAAATCCCGCCATCGCAGCAGGAGCATTTATATGTTTCTTCATGCCTACGGCCACTGCTGCGCCTGTTATCACCGGGATGTTAGGTGGCAGCATCACCAAAATAGCCACATATTCGCTATTGAGCAACATTGTAGTGGCAGTAACCGCACCATTGTTCCTGTCGATCATTCGAGGCAACAGCATCGATATCGATTTCATCGACTCGTTCTCTGCCATATGTTCCGAAGTCATACCATTGCTTATTTCACCGCTCATCGTCGCTTTAATCTTAAAGGTGTCAGTACCTCGTTTTCACTCGGCCATAGCCAATCATCAGTCAATGTCTTTTTGGATATGGGCCGTTTCTCTGTTTATTGTTATGGGGCAAGCTGTCAGTTTCATGATAAAACAACCCACGGAAGAATTGCCCACCATGATATCACTCACCATTGCAGCATTGTGCGTGTGCTGCCTGCAATTTTACATAGGGCGAAAGATTGGCCGGCGTTATGGTGACAAGATTGCGGGGACGCAAGGGCTTGGACAGAAAAACACAATATTAGGATTGTGGATGACGCTAACCTATCTTGCACCTGTCGTATCGGTAGCACCGGCAGCCTACATCGTATGGCAAAATACCATCAATAGTTGGCAACTATACCGCAAAAACAAGATTGAAAACAAAAAGCACATCTGAAAGGAAATGCCTCTACCAATCACAGGTAAAGGCACAGAAACGACAGTCTTTCATGGTATTAGCATCATAACGAGCAATATAAGTGTCGTACTGAAATAAATGTAGTACTGAAATAATTTTTGGTGCTACAAATATACGGTTGCACATGGGCAATATCCATGCACATATACGTAAATTAAAGTTACTTTTTCCCCTTATTTCGAAAATCCAACATACGCAACCAAACACAGTACACGTTGTGTCACAAATAAGTTGGGTATCAAAACGAAGAGTTTTGATACCCAACTAAAAACCTGATATTTACACTGCATCAAAAAAGATTACAGCCACTTAACGTAGGCAAAATCTTGACGATGCGGAAGTTCTTCATTGTTTGGATACACTCGGAATGCATATCTGAATGCACCGGCATACTTAATTTTATCCTTTACATAATAAGTAAGGTTGTCGCCATCCTCATTAATTACTTTAAGCGGAACTATGTCAGCCAATTTAGTTTCACCATCAACATCGTTATATACAACCAGTTCAACACCGAGATCCTTTCCCAGTCCGGCTGTATAAAGCACTACGGTAGCTTCACACTCATCACCGTTTACCGATGTCGTGTTCAACGTATCCGACACTTTAATGTCAACGGCATGGATATCGTTCCACTTCGATGCCACATTTTCTTTCCAAGCAACAATTTCCTTGGCTTTGGCATAGTTGTTGGCAATCAACTTGGCCGAACGCTTGCCCTCTTTGCTATAAAAACGATCGATATAATCGTTAATCATACGTGTCATAGTATAATGAGGAGCAATGTAGGCAATTGAATTCTTGATATATTGAACCCACTCGGGTGAATATCCCTTGCTATTCTTGGCAAAATATAACGGAATAATCTCGTTCTCAAGCATTGAATAAATAGTGGCTGCATCAAGTTGATCCTGTTGGCCTTGATCGGTATAAGTTCTCTTGTCGGTCAATGCCCAACCGGCACCTTCGCGATAACCTTCATACCACCAGCCATCTTTTACAGAGAAGTTGAGCACGCCATTCATTTCGGCCTTTTCACCCGATGTACCCGAAGCCTCAAGCGGACGTGTCGGGGTATTCAACCAAATATCCACACCACTTACAAGACGCTTGGCAAGACCCATGTCATAATTCTCAAGGAAAATAATCTTTCCAAGGAATTGCGGCATTCTCGAAATTTCAATTATTCTCTTAATCAAACCTTGACCTCCGCCATCGGCAGGATGTGCCTTTCCTGCAAAAATGAATTGCACTGGGAATTTATCGTTGTTGACAATGCGCGACAAACGGTCAAGGTCGGTAAAGAGCAGATGTGCACGTTTATATGTGGCAAAACGGCGGGCAAAACCTATCATCAGTGCATTAGGATTGATTTTCTCGACAATCGATATAATGCGGGACGGATCACCCTGATTCTTAAGCCATGATGCGGTAAAATCTTTCCTTATAAATTCTATGAGCTTGTTCTTCAACTTCATGCGCAAAGCCCAAACATCTTCGTCATTGGCATTGAGTATCGGTGCCCAAGTCTTTTCGTCACTCTGAGACTCAAGATAATCTTTACCCATAATGTCGGCATAAAACTCTTTCCATTCAGAGGCAGCCCACGTCTGCATATGAACGCCATTGGTAACATACGACACATGTGACTCTTCCCAGCTGTAACCTTTCCATATGCCTTGGAACATCTTCTTTGACACCTCGCCATGCAACCAGCTCACGCCATTAGCCTCCTGACAGGTATTAAGTGCAAACACACTCATGCTGAAACGCTCATTGGTATCAGGATTTTCGCGACCCATATTCATCAGGTCAGCCCATGAGATTCCAAGCTTTTCGGGGAATTCACCCATGTACTTGCCAAACAACGATTCATCGAAATAATCATGCCCTGCCGGTACAGGAGTGTGAACGGTATATAACGATGTGGCACGCACCACTTCAAGAGCCTGATTGAACGACAAGCCCTCTTCTTGTACATAATCTACAAGACGTTGCAGGTTTAGCAATGCTGCATGGCCTTCATTGCAGTGATACAATTGAGGTTTGATGCCGAGTTTTTTAAGCATCAACACACCGCCAATGCCAAGCAAATATTCCTGTTTGATACGGTTTTCCCAGTCACCGCCATAAAGCATGTGGGTAATCGAACGGTCATATTCCGAGTTCAGGTCAAGATCCGTATCCATCAAATAAAGATTCATGCGGCCTACATTGACCTTCCATATTCGGGAATAAATTATGCGACCCGGATAAGGCACTTCGAGCAGCATGTGGTTACCTTTCTCGTCAAGTACCGGCTCAATCGGCAATTGGTTGAAATTCTGCGGCTCATAGTTTGCAATCTGTTGACCGTCCATTGCAAGGGTTTGCGTGAAATAGCCATACTTATACAAGAAACTTACCGCAACCATATTAATGCGCGAGTCAGAAGCCTCCTTGATGTAGTCGCCTGCCAATATGCCAAGGCCACCCGAATATATCTTTAATGCTTGACACAAGCCAAATTCCATGCTGAAATATGCAACCGAAGGCACATCGGTACGCATGGGCACCTTCATATATGCCTTAAAGTCGGCATACACTTTCTCTATGCGAGACATCATGGCTTCGTCTTTCAATATGGCCTCATATTTTTCATATTTCAATTGTTGCAAGAGCATAATGGGATTCTGACCCGTTTCTCTCCACAAATCACGGTCCAAATCATGGAACAACGCTTTACCTTCACTGTTCCAAACCCACCATAGGTTCTTAGCCAATTCTTCCAACATCTTCAATTTTGCAGGAAGTTCTGCTTTAACAGTCAAATCCCTCCATGTTGGGGAATTGGTGTTACTAACTTGTAATTTCATTTTAATTTAGTGATATTTTGGATTGTTAATTTTTAAATGTTTTCGCCCTGATTCCTGACGTTTTGCAGAGCCTCTTCAAATGATTTATAGTAAAATTCAATAAACTGTTTCCATTGTGCCTGTTTCGATGTTTTCGCTGCCGCTGCCCGTATATTGTCGACCGTCTTACAGTCGGACGAAAGCAGATCCAACACGTTAGAAGCAATCTGCGACATCACATCATTATAATTCGAATCGTTGCGATGCAGCACCTTTACGCCACAAGACGCAAATCCATTTTCAAAGCTGTCAAGCACCCATTGTCCGAATCCCGCAAGATCGGTCGTAATGGTAGGCACGCCAAACGCGATACTTTCAAGCGGAGTATATCCCCATGGTTCATAATACGATGCAAACACCGTGCAATCCAATCCCGGCAACAAATCATAATACGGCATATTGAAAATTCCATCATCGCCGTTCAGATAAGAAGGCACATATATGATTAAGAAATTATCATCATTGGAATAGTGCATCCCAAGGTAATTTATCTTGCCATATATGGCATCTTGCGAATAATTATGCAATGTATGAGTAATGACCGAGTTCCCAAGATTTGCGCACCGGTTTTCCTTCATGGCTGTGGCAAGGTCGCAACGAGGCTCATCGACCCATGCGGGAACAAACATATAAGCCAGCAACTTCTTTCCGTCGTGGCGAGGAGTGTTACGTATCTTGTTCATCGCATCTATAAACACATCATATCCCTTGTTGCGGAACTCGTTACGTCCTGCTGTGGCAACTATGAATGTATTGTCATCCTCCAAGTCCATGCCGGTCAGGGCACGAGCCACCTGCAACATCCTTGCACGTGCAGCAGCACGCTTGGCAGGATAATCCTTTTTAGCGGGAACAAACGTCTGTTCAAATCCATTTGGCGTAACAAGCGGCTTCCGTTCCAGCAATTGAGCACACTCACGGGCGGTAACTTCGCTTACCGTGGTGAAGCAGTCGGCATTCCATGCAGCAGCTTTTTCAAGTGAGTGCTTGGATTGCATGTTCAGCTCTCCTGCCATCTGGTCGCCATTATATCCGCCCAGATAATCATACAGCGGCTTATTGTTACCGCAAATGCTACGACCGATACTTGTCGCATGGGTGGTAAACACCGTTGCAATACTTGGCATGTGGGATTTTAAATAAAGCAACCCCATACCCGTGGTCCATTCATCGAAATGGGCTATCACACGGCTCTTACCATCGTTGAACTTAAGGCAGATGCTCTCAATAACAAGGGCTGCTGCATATGAAAACATACAACTGTCGTCATAATCGCCATAAGCGTGTAACGAATCTACACAATACTTGTTCCACATCCGCGCATAAAGTTCATCTTTATACGTAAACAAGGCTTTGTAGTCAACGAGAATTACTATGGGATTACCCGGGATATTCCATCTGCCGACACGTACTTTCATCCCCAAGGGAAGGACGGCACGTTTGCGCCATTCCTGCAATACGGTTTTTGACTCTTTAAAATAAGGACATGGATTTTCTTTACTCCATAAATCCGGTCCTATAAATATAATTTTATCCTTGAATACATTCTGTAAGGTTTTTGCTTTTGTTGAAAGCACAGCATATATACCGCCAACTTTGTTACAAACCTCCCAACTTGTTTCAAATATAAAATCTGGTTTTTCTGCGGTTTCTATCATACAGCATCTATTCCAAAAACATTCGGCAAATTTAGGTAAAAAAAATAATTATCCCAAATCTCCAACTTTCCGAATTGACTTATTACGTGACTAATATACGTTGAACTAAATTCGTTTTTGCATAATAAAAAGTTTGGAATAACGAAAAAATCCCTTGTTGTTCAAGATATAGCAACAATTGTTAAAATATACTAATACACCCCAATATCCCCCTTTTGGGTCTGTCATCATTTACGGATTTTTTACCCAACCGGCACATGTCATGGCTTCTCCTCGAAACCATGACATGCCGGTTCACGCCAAACCTTTGTTATGTTTACCAACAACTATTCTTTAATTAATATATAAGAAGTATAGGGTTTTACAGTTCCGGTAATGACACCTTTCTTCACTACGAATTGAGTGCCATACACCACATCTTTATATTTCCCGTTAGGAAGTGATGTTTCCATCGACAATGCCAGTTCCTCATTTGTAATATTGACTATGGCTGCGCCTTTCTTTCCCCGGCACACTTCTGCCACCTTATTGTCGGCACTGAAATATAATGTTTCGGATTGACCGTGCATTTGACGGCGAAATTTATTGGCAGCCACTACCTCAGGATGGAAGAATTCATCATTTCCTCTGGCTCCAACTATATTATCTCCCCAAACATTGTCGGGCGAGCTGTTATTTGGCCGTGAATAGAAAAGCGGCGTCCCATTCTGACGCGATGCGAGGAACACCCAGCCCATGCGTATCTGGTCGTTAGTCAATCCCGCCGATTCATGGGCGTTGCAATATGTGTCGTGCGACTCTACCCATGTCACAAGTGTGTATGGATTATTCGGATGGCACCAGTTTGTAATATTATCCGCGCTCCAATCGCCGCTCTCAAGCACATTGCGCAGCACATATCCATAAGAGCTTGCCGTAAGATTCAGATATTCGCCATATTCTTCTTCCTTCACATTCCTGTCCTGAAGCACTTCGCCATACACAAACAAGCTGTCCATCGGTAAGGCAAGGCTCAATCCTTTAACGGCCTTACGCCCGGTGGCAACATCCCAAAAGTCGTTCTGCTTGGATTTTTCATCGAGCGGATCGCTCGGCAGCCCTATATGCTTGGCAGTGTCGTAGCGGAAACCGCGCGCTCCACAAGCGAGCAAATCGTTGACATACGTCATATAATAATATTGGAAATCGGGATTTTCGGTATTTACATCAGGCAATCCGCCCATCTGCCCTGTCGTACATTGCCGGCGGTCGTTATAATCCCGTATTTCGGTAAAGCCTGCTGCATGATACAGATTCTCATGTCCGCCAACGGCTGCATCGAGGTCGTCACTCACCCGCGTATCATCCATAGCCGTGTGATTCGGCAGCACATCCACAATCACCCTTACGCCATATCGTTCGGCTTCATTGCACATGTCTATAAAATCTTCCCTCGTACCCATCTGGTAATTGCCAATTTTCCAATCGACCGGCTGATACTGATAATACCAGCGTCCGTGCCCGAACAATTCGTTTCCGCCACCCTTGTCGCCACGGGTTTCGGTAATGCAATTCTGTGCCGGTGAAGTTTGTACATACCGATACCCCGCATCGGCTATCTGTTTCATGTTTTCTTTGATCGTATTGAACGACCAACACCATGCGTGCAATATTACATCGTCATTGGTAATAGTTTCCGAAGGCTTGTCGCCTGCATAACCGCTCAGCCCCAAAGCGACCGCAAGCGATGTTAAAAATAAATGTCTCATAAGTTATAGTTTTGGTATTAAAGATTTTTTCGTTGTAAAGTTACGGCAAGTTACGTGTAAATGCAAATCCCACAAACATAATTTTTTACCTGATTTTTATGTCATGTAAAAAACGAAGTGCGCCACCACTGTATTTGGTAGCGCACTCATAATGCAATGTGTGTGTGTCCACACTGCCACAATATCAATCTTCGATATTAGGCGTATCCCACACTTTCGTTTCCGTACAATTAATCATTAACGACTGGTCACCGCATTTCACTCTGAACTCGCCGGCCTCCAATGTCCAACGATTGTCCATCCCGACAAAAGCGAGTTCGCTTGCTTTTACTGTCATCGTCACAGTCTTTGTTTCGCCGGCCTTAAGTGAAACTTTCTCGAAATCGCGAAGGCGAGAATTGTCGGGAGATACACTTGCAACAACATCGCTCGTGAACAACAATACGGGCTCCTTGCCGTCGATGTTGCCGGTATTGGTAACATCAACCGAAAATTCAAGTATGTCACCTGCCTTGAATTCACTCTTGTTTACTCTAAAATTAGAATACTCGTAAGTAGTGTAACTCATTCCATAGCCGAATTGCCATTGCACATCCATCTTGGCATCATAATTATATGCACCCGACATTGTGGCGACATTCTCACACGGTTTATAGTCATAGGTAGCAAAACCATTGACCTTGCTTGGATATGTTATCGGCAGCTTCGCACTGAAATTCGCATCGCCGGCAATCAGGTTGGCAAGGGCATCGCCTCCATAGTTCCCCGGTAAAAATATATCGACCACCGCCGAAGCCAACGGTTCTATTTCCTCGATAATGCGAGGACGCCCGCCATTAAGTATCAGCACAATTGGCTTGCCTGTGGCTGCAAGAGCCTTTACAAGTTGGCGTTGGTTGGCCGACAGTGTCAAATCCTTCACGTTACCCGGAGTTTCGCAGTATGAATTCTCGCCTACACATGCAACGATGACATCTGCCTCGGCAGCAGCCTTCACAGCATCGTCGATATTTTCGGCAACATCGTCATTCCAGTTGCTGTTTCCGCCATCGGCAGGCACATATTTCACGCCCTCGACAAGTGTGACGTTGCTTTCGCCATATTTGTTACTTAGAGCTTCATATATCGTATTATACTCTTGGGCATACTCATCGGTCATATGGCCCTGCCATGTATATGACCACCCGCCGTTAAGCGTACGCATCGAGTTGGCATTAGGTCCGGTTACAAGTATCTTTTTGTCTTTTGCTATCGGCAATATGGCATTTTCATTCTTCAACAGCACCTGTCCCTCTTCTGCCACGCGCAATGCAGTTTCAGCATGTGCCTTGCTGCCAAATTCCGGAAAATCGGCAAATTTATAAGTAGGTTGGTCGAAAAGATTAAGACGATACTTCAGACGCAAGATGCGGCGCACGGCATCATCTATACGTTCCATCGACACGGCACCCTCTTCGACAAGTTCCTTCAGCAAAGTGCAGAAATCGGGGTTATACGGATCCATCGACATATCGATACCGGCATTGATGGCTATGCGTATTGCATCTTTCTTTGTTGCCGCTATATGGTCGCGAGAATATAAGTTTACGATATCGGCCCAGTCGGTGACAACCATACCGTCCCAATTCAATTCTTCTTTCAACCACCCTGTTATTAATTCCTTGTTGGCATGAAACGGAATGCCGTTATTGACAGCCGAATTTATCATCACCGACAACGCTCCGGCGCGGGCAGCCTCAAGGAACGGAGCAAAATATTTTTCGCGCATATCGCGTTCGGTAATGGATGACGGAGTACGGTCAAGGCCGTTTACTGCCCCACCATATCCCAGATAATGCTTCATGCAGGCAGCCACATTTGCGGGACCGATGTGATTGGGGTCATCACCTTGGAAACCGCGTACGGCTTGTGCACCCATTTGTCCGTTGACATACGGATCCTCGCCATAGCTCTCCCACATCCTCGACCACGACGAGCCGCGGGCTATGTCCATCGTCGGAGTGTAAACCCATGGCAGGCTCGCTGCTTTTGTTTCATACGCACAAATCTTCGACACCTCAAACGGTATGTCACGGTTGAACGATGCCGCCTGATTGATTGGTTGTGCAAAGAGTGTTCCGCCATCAACGTATGTCGTGCCGTGTATATGGTCTATGCCATATATGTCAGGGATTCCCAATTCCTGCATCGATTCTTCCTGAATATTCTCAAGCAACTGCTCATACACTTGTGGATCTTGAGCCTTGCCAAGCGGTACGTTCAGAAACGACCCGACTTTGTAGGTTGCAATCATGTCGTGCAAGACATCTTTGCTCACGACAAATTTGTTTTCCTTCCCACTTGCATCATAGTCGGTCACAGTTTCGATTGTCAGTTCACACATCTGCCCGATTTTCTCATCAAGCGTCATTTCACTTAAGGTCTTTTCCACCTTGTCCTCGATTTCGGGATCTTTCGGGATACAAGGCTTCACCGATTGTGCCATCAAGGCATTGGCAGCACTGCTTACGCCCAAAGCCATGACAGTCATGATAGTTGATTTTCTACTCATTTTATTAATTTGTTATTTAGGTTGTTAGAATTTTTCAAAACATATTCACCACCTCACTTATATAGCGGGCTTCTTCCTCTCCTACCGTTAACGATATGGGCAAACTCACCACGCTGTTTGACATAGCTGTCGCCAGTGGCAATGGCTTATTTCCATATTCAGCGTAACATGGTTGCAAGTGCGGCGGTGTCGGATAAAGCACGTCGGTTTCTATTCCGTTGTTTTTCAGATATGCCCTGAAGGTTTCCCTGTCGTCAACCCTCAACACATACTGATGCCACACCTGCCGGCAATTCCTGAATATGACCGGCTTCATCACACGTTTATTGTCAATATTTGAATCGTATATTTCAGCTATATGTGCACGGCGGTCATTTTCCGCGTCCACATACTTCAGTTTCACCCTCAACATCGCAGCCTGAAGTTCGTCCATCCGGCAATTCAATCCGCGATATATATTATGATAGCGTCGGTCGGCACCATAATTGGCAAGAGCCCGCACCGCACATGCCAAGTCCTCGTCATTGGTCGTTACAGCACCTGCATCGCCAAGTGCACCGAGATTCTTTGTCGGATAAAAACTGATGCCCGCCGCATGGCCGAGCGACCCCGTAACATCAGTTCCATTCAATCCTGCCACAGCAGCCCTTGCGCCTATAGCCTGAGCATTATCCTCTATGACCTTTAGCTTGTATCGTTCTGACAATTGATTTATTTCGACCGCCCAGCAGGGTGTTCCATAAAGATGCACGGGCATAATGGCACACGTGCGTTCTGTTATATGCTGTTCCACCAACGATATGTCAAGATTCATGGTTGCAGCATCAGGCTCTACAAACACAGGAACCAACCCGTTGTCAGATATTGCCAGAACTGTTGCAATATATGTGTTAGCCGGCACAATCACTTCATCACCCTGCTTGATAATGCCAAGTTCGATGTATGCCCTGAGTATCAAGCGTAGTGCATCAAGCCCGTTGCTTACTGCAACAGCATGCGTGGTGCTGCAATAATCGGCAAGTTCCTGCTCGAAGCATCCGACATTTTCTCCGCCTATATATCGTCCCGAACGAATGACACGGTTTGCCGCTTCGGCAAGTTCATCCATAACAGGAGCATTCACACTGCCAAGGTCAAGGAATTTAATATCTCGCTTCATATCTGTCCTTTACACGTGTTAATTGTTGAAACTCGGCATAGTCACGCACATAATCGCTTTCATCATACTCTTCCGAAGCAATGACAAGGCACACGGCACCCGACGAGAAATTGTTCAGAATCCGCCATATTCCGGGCTTTACAAGCAGCCCGACATTCGACCTGTTAAGACTTACTATGCGCCTGTTCATCCCATCGTCTATTACAATGTCGAAACTGCCACTGACCGCTATTATAAATTCCTCGCAATGACGGTGTGAATGGCCACCGCGCTCTTCACCGCCGGGAATGTCATACAGATAATAAATGCGGCGCAATTCAAACGGTACTTCATTAAAATTTTCCACCACACTCAAATTGCCATTTTCATGATGATGCTTGTCGAGTGTTATAAGCGGACAATTTTCCACACGCGATGTCTTATGAGAATCTTTCGCCATCATTTATTCCTTAAAGCCTTGAATTGTTCAAAATCTTCAATGTAATCATCTTTACTGTAAAGTTTGGACGACAGGACCAGAGCCACTGAATTGGTCGAAAAATTGTCAAGCGACCTCCATGTAAGGTGCGGAATGTATATGCCGTAAAACGAACGGGCCAGATGGAACCTGTTTTCTTGGAAGCCATCATGTGTCACAACGTCGAAACTGCCCGATAATGCGACTATAAACTCATCCTGTTCCTTAAAAGCATGACCGTGCCTCACCTTTCCCGACGGGACATCATATATCCAGTAAGCACGCGCTATCTTGAAAGGCACGTTTTTTATGCTTTCTATGACCGACAAATTTCCCCTCGGGTCACAAATCTTGGGCAGTTCTATGATTTGCGGCTCATTTAATTTCTCCATTTGCCAACCTGATTAAATAATCTCCGTATGAATTTTTTTTCATCGGCTCGGCTATTGCCTTCAACCTGTCGGCATCAATCCATCCCTTGCGGAATGCGACCTCTTCAAGCGCAGCAACCATAAAACCTTGCCTGTTCTGAATCGTCTGTATGAAATTAGCCGCTTTGAGCATCGAGTCGGCTGTGCCGGTATCAAGCCATGCAAACCCACGCCCCAATGTTTGCACATACACCCGCTTCTGTTCGAGATAAAGTTGGTTGACCGATGTTATTTCGAGTTCGCCACGAGCCGACGGCTTTATGCTCTTCGCTATCGACACCACGTCGTTAGGATAAAAATACAATCCTGTGACGGCATAATTCGATTGGGGTACTTCGGGTTTTTCTTCGATGGATATCGCATTACCGGCGGCATCGAAAGCGACAACGCCATAGCGATTGGGATCCTTGACTGCGTATGCAAACAACGTGGCTTTCCGTTCTTCTTTCGCCCTGTCGGATGCAATTTCAAGCATCCGTGTAAAGCTCTGCCCATAAAATATGTTATCCCCAAGCACAAGGCACACGTCATCGTTGCCTATAAACTCCTCACCGAGTATGAATGCTTGGGCAAGGCCATCGGGTGATGGCTGCTCCACATAACAAAACTTCACCCCCAATGAATCGCCATCACCCAACAAACGCTTGAATGCCGGCAAATCTTCGGGAGTTGAGATTATAAGTATATCCTTTATTCCTGCCAACATCAATACCGATATTGGGTAATACACCATAGGCTTGTCATACAATGGTATAAGTTGCTTCGACACACCTTTTGTCGTGGGATAAAGGCGTGTTCCTGCGCCACCTGCCAATACGATTCCTTTCATTCCTATCGATTTGAATACATTTCTTCGTAATATTTCTGATAATCACCACTCGTGACATCATCCACCCACTGCTGATTATCCAAATACCAGCGGATAGTATTTACAATCCCGATTTTAAACGGTGTTTCGGGATACCAACCAAGTTCCGTTGCTATTTTTGCGGGATTGATGGCATAACGCTTGTCATGACCGGGACGGTCGGTTACATAACTTATAAGACCGTCGTTTATGTCGTCAAACCCGCATTTGAGTAGTTTTCGGTAATGCGGCTCGTCACACATCATCTCACGTATGGTGGATATTATCAGCTTTACTATGTTTATGTTGCTTTCTTCATTGAAACCGCCGATATTATATATTTCGCCCACACGTCCGCCCTCAAGCACCATGTCGATAGCTTTACAGTGATCGGCTACATAAAGCCAATCCCGCACGTTAAGCCCTTTCCCATACACCGGCAATTGCTTGCCTTCGAGTACGTTTTTAATCATCAGCGGTATCAATTTCTCGGGAAACTGGTATGCCCCGTAATTATTGCTGCAACGTGTGATGTTAACCGGCAGCCCGTATGTCTCATGATAAGCCATCACAAGCATGTCGGCACTCGCCTTGGATGCCGAATATGGCGAGCGCGGAGCCAACGGGGTCGATTCTGTAAAAAAATGCACGCCGAACGTCTTCAGGTCGGTACGGTTGCCTGCCACCTTCTGCAAGTTCTCTTCCAGACGCAGCTGTTGAGGCGTGTCATACTCTTTTTCGAGCGAGCCATATACCTCGTCGGTGGATATCTGCAAAAATTTCTTATCGCTTTTATAAATATATTCTCCCGTGGTTTTTTTCCCTGCGCACCATGCATCACGTACCGCATCGAGCATATTCTGTGTCCCCAATATGTTGGTTTCGAGGAAAAGCCGGGGATTGGTAATGCTGCGGTCCACATGGCTCTCGGCTGCAAAATTTACGACATAATCTATATCATATTTGCCAAATATTCCTTTCAACAAGGCAGCATCCCCTATGTCGCCTTTCACGAATTCAACACACGGTAATTGCAATTCAGCCTCTATGTTTTTCAAATTGCCGGCATAAGTAAGCAGGTCTAATACTACGACTTGTAAGTTCTCCATCCCATGCTTGTTTATGATGTACTGCACAAAATTAGAACCGATAAAACCTGCCCCTCCTGTCACTAAATAAGTTTTCATTGTATGCTGATATCTTACTTATCCAAAATATTCTGCAAGTTACGAATTTTCTCCGGAAAAAACATCGTGAAAGTGCAGATTGCGAAAAAAAACAACCAAGGAAGCAGAGCTTTTATGGCTCTTGCTTCCTTGGTTATTTTTTGGCAAACAAGTTTTAAAATATAATCACGCAGCCATTATAACTGCAACAAGTTTATATCCGTCTGTGTGTCAGCCAATCCGTTTTCGATAATGCCAAATTATCCCCCGATTACTCGGCAGCAGCGGTTTCTGTTGCTTCCGGTTGGGCAGCAGCCTTGGCTGCTTCTTCGGCAGCTTTAGCCAATTCGGCTTTCTTCTGTGCCACCAACTCGGCCTTGGCATTCTTCTTTGCAGTTTCTTCTTCCAAGCGAATCTTTGCTGCGCTGCGCTTGTCTTCGTCAACCTTAACTTTCACAGCATTGATTTTTGCTTCTTTTTCACGCTTCCATGCGTCAAAACGTTTCTGTGCTTCTTCCTCTGTAAATGCGCCTTTCTTTACACCACCTTGAAGATGCTTCATCAACATTACGCCTTCACGCGACAAGATACTGCGCACCGTATCGGTAGGTATGGCACCTACATTAACCCAATACAATGCCCTTTCAAAATTTAAACTTATTGTAGCAGGATTAGTATTTGGGTTATATGAACCAATCCTTTCAATAAATTTACCATCACGTGGTGCCCTGCTATCGGCAATTACAATTGGATAGAACGCATACCCCTTACGGCCATGACGCTGCAATCTAATTTTTGTAGCCATTTAATAATTTGTTTAAATTTAGTTTGTTATGTAATATAATTCAAAAAATAAAAGGAACATTGCTGTTCCTCCTTTGTTGTCCAGGAAGGACTCGAACCCTCACAGGCGGAACCAGAATCCGAAGTGCTACCATTACACCACTGGACAATCTCATTTTTTTGACACTGCAAAGGTACTGCTTTTTTTCTAAATAACAACATCCAGCACAAAAAAAACTGAACTAAATTGACAACTGTCGCCACACAAACACCACATTGTCGCATGCAGCGACATAAACAATGGGCATATACATTAGTTAAAATTCGTACCGGTATGATAAAAATCACATACGGGCAACCGTCAGCACGGCTTTTTTCGTATATTTGTCATTGACAGCTTGAATATAAATCCATACATGCAGAGGGCCGACGGATTACCGAAAACAATGTATGCCGGAAAAAACTCTACTATTATCAATAATAAAAAAACTGCAAAACAATGAAAGGTTTCAAAAAGATTGTGTTGGCTCTGACGGCAACGGCCGTCATGGTAGCCTGTGGCGCGAAAAAGCAGCCTGAAAAGCAGCAAGCCGTGAACAGTTCGCCCAAGTATCTTGTTCTCTATTATTCTCAGACGGGCACTACAAAAGTGGTGGCAGAAGAATTGCAAAAGATGCTGGGAGCGGATATCGACAGCATCATGCCTAAAGAGCCTTATGCCGGCACTTACGACCAGACCATTGAACGTGGCAGGCTGGAGCGCGAGAATGGTATCACTCCTGCGATGATGCCACTGAAGGTCAATCCCGCCGACTATGACGTGATTTTCCTTGGCTATCCCGTATGGTTTGGCACCTATGCCCTTCCGGTGGCCGGTCTGCTCAACGAATATGACTTTGCAGGGAAAAAGGTCGTTCCGTTCTGCACCTTCGGTAGCGGCGGACTGGAATCTTCGGCCGAAGATTTGAAGAAAGCTCTGCCGGAAGCCGAGATAGCCGACGGTTATGGGGTAAGAACTGCTCGCTTGGCGGCTGTTCCAAAAGAGGTAAACCGCTTCTTGGTGGAAAACGGATACTTGGAGGGCGAATTGGAAGCATTGCCCGAATACTCGGAGCAGCAACCGGTGACGGATGAGGATAAAGCCGTCTTTGATGCAGCTTGTGGCAGCTATCGTTTCCCGCTGGGCACGCCGGTGACGGTAGGCAAACGCAGCACTGCCGATGGCACCGATTACCTATATATGGTGAAAAATGCCGACAATGAAGCAACTGCCACCATATACGTAACAGTGGGCAACGAGGCGGATGCGAAACCTGAATTTACACGCATCGTAAGATAAAGGGGAAAGATTACTTGGGTTTTACAGACTTTTCAACACAGGCAATGAGTCTACTATGTCCACTGTTTGGCATGAGAGCATTATCACTGACAGCAGCAGGTCGAGAATGTAGCGAGGTTGCCTGTGTTCCCTTGACCAGTCGTTGGGGTCGTTCTTGATTAGTGATGCCTTGTCGACGGTTACGGCATAGCGTTCCATTATCCATTCGATAGCCGACTTGCCATTGACGATGTATTCGTAGGCTTTGGATGGGATGTTCTCGATGGTGATGTGGCCGTTGTAGATGATGCACGCCTTGTCGGCAACGAGTTTGCCGCTTTCGTCACGGACTTTGGCGAAGCGCATCTTCTCCACTGCGAAGTATTGGTAAGTTTCATCCGTCCGGTCGCCTTGCCAGATGTTGATGTCGCCCACCACGTTCACACCATGCGACTCATGCACCATGCGAGGCAGCTCGGCGCAACAGCCCTGCCGTGTGGCCGGCTCATTGATGCCTTGCTCGTAGTTCAGGTGCAGGTCGGCAAGTTCTTTTCCGGCTTTATAAAATGCCATGAAATCCTGCACGTTATCCACAAT
>CAYNBZ010000018.1:0-36540 GCA_964395975.1 uncultured Muribaculaceae bacterium
TATTTGAACCTGCTGTAGATTGCCATATCATCTGTGCGACAAAATTGCCTTCCCCGAACAACTCATTGCAAACCTTCTTGAGGTTCTCGACCTCGTTGTCATCGATGGAGATGAATATCACCCCATCGTCCGTCAGCAGGTCACGTGCCACTTTCAAGCGCGGATAAATCATATTGAGCCAATCGGTATGAAAGCGTCCGTTGCTTTCGGTATTATGAACCAATCGGTTGCCTTCTTTGTCATATTGACCACTGTTTCCCTTATAGCCGTCTGCGCTCTGCGAGAAGTCGTCATTGTAAACGAAGTCGTTCCCCGTGTTGTAAGGCGGGTCAATGTATATCATCTTCACTTTGCCGAGATAGGTTTCGCGCAATACCTTCAGCACATCAAGGTTATCGCCCTCGATGTAGAGGTTTTGCGTGTTGTCAAAATCCACGCTCTCCTCACGGCATGGGCGGAGCGTCATTGTCGTTGGCGTATTTGCCAAACGGTTTGCCGCACGCTTATCCGGCCAAGTAAATTGGTAACGTTCCTCACCCTCACCGATTATATCGTTCGACAGTTCGGCCTGCAACTTCTCAAAGTCAATGCCTAATTTCGGTTTGCCGTCCTTACCCAACCGCTCTGTCACGCAATTAGGAAACAGCTGCTGTATCTTATGTATATTCGAGCCGACTACATCAAGGCTCTGCAATTTCAATTTATCCATTTATATTATCTTTAAGTTCCATTGACCACTTTCGGCATAGTCTCTTTTGGTAAGATTTATAGCCGGTATTGCAAAGGTACGCATAATATTGCAAAGCGATATCCAAGAGGGGTTGGCGTTTTATTTCTTCGAGTAGAACGCCAACCCCTCACCAATGACATTTATTTATAGTAATGTGTCCTCTTATTCTTTCAACCTGAGATGCACATAATCTACAATCATTTTGCACACTTCCTGGCTGCTCAATTTTGAAGAATCTATCGACAAATCGTAGGAAGCAGCATCACCCCACGTCTTGTCGGTGTAAAAGTTATAATAGCTCGACCTCAATTTGTCCTTCTTTGTCGCGAGCGATTTGGCTGCATCGGCAGTTTCACAATCCTTACGCCCTATTATTCGCTTCACACGTGCATCGAGCGATGCGTGAATGAAAACACTTATAAGACGCGGGTGCGACCGCAACACGTAATCGGCACTACGCCCGACAATCACACACGACGACTTTTCGGCCAATTCTTTCATAACAGAACACTGAGCCGAATATATACTGTCATCCGACAATGCAGTGTTACCCAGCAAATAAGCTCCTGAATTGAACCCCAAATTAAACGCCCACAAATTGGAGAAAAATGATGGCGTGCGTTCATCGGCTGCTTCAAACAGTTCTTGGTTTACTCCCGATGATTTCGCCGCCTCGGTCAGAAGTTCCTTGTCATAATAACATATCCCCAAAGCATCGGCTACCAATTTGCCTATCTCCCTGCCGCCACTGCCATATTGACGACCAATTGTTATAACATATTTCTCTTCTTGTGCCATAACTTCTTCTTTAAAAAATACTATTCAAATATACATTTAATTTTTCAATCATACGCCAAAAACATCTTAAAAATTACACAATTTAATCACACGAAAAAATCATTGACTTGATGCACATCGGCATGTATTTTTTTATTAACTTAGCACATGAAAAGCAATTAAAATCTAAATCTCAAACCATAAAAAAACTATGATTATAGGTATTCCAAAAGAAATCAAAAACAACGAAAACCGTGTGGGCATGACCCCGGCAGGAGTTTTCGAACTTACAAGACACGGGCACACCGTATATGTACAGCACACAGCCGGCAACGGTTCGGGATTCAGCGATGACGAATACAAAGCTGCAGGAGCACATATACTGCCCGACATAAACGATGTGTATGGCATAGCCGAAATGATTGTCAAAGTGAAAGAACCCATAGAGCCTGAATATTCCCTTATAAAAGAAGGTCAACTCATATTCACCTACTTCCACTTTGCATCCGACAGACAACTGACCGAAGCAATGGTCAAATCAAAAGCCGTGTGCCTTGCATATGAAACAGTAGAACTCGAAGACAAATCGCTGCCGCTGCTCATTCCAATGAGTGAAGTCGCCGGACGTATGTCGATACAAGAAGGCGCACGTTTTCTCGAAAAACCCCAAGGCGGAAAAGGCATCTTGCTTGGCGGTGTCCCGGGAGTGAAACCGGCAAAGGTGCTCATTTTAGGTGGTGGAACAGTAGGCACCAATGCCGCATTAATGGCTGCCGGTCTCGGTGCCGATGTCACAATCACCGACATCAGTCTCAAGCGGCTTCGTTACCTTGATGAAGTGTTGCCCAAGAATGTAAAAACACTCTATTCTTCAAGGCATAATATCGAAAAAGAATTGCCAACAGCCGACCTTGTCATCGGTTCGGTCTTAATTCCCGGCGACAAGGCACCGCACTTGATTACCCGAGACATGCTGAAATTGATGCAATCGGGAACAGTAATGGTGGATGTTGCAATCGACCAGGGCGGCTGCTTCGAAACATCACATCCGACATCACACTCCGAGCCTACGTATGTGGTGGATGGCATATTTCACTATGCCGTAGCCAACATTCCCGGCGCAGTTCCTTACACATCGACAATGGCTCTTACCAATGCCACAATGCCATACGCCATAGCTTTGGCCGACAAAGGCTGGAATAAGGCCTGTCGTGAAGATCATGCACTCGCCCTCGGTCTCAATATTGTGCACGGTAAAATCACATACAAGGCCGTTGCCGACGTATGGGACATGCCATACGAAGAACTTATGCTCTGAAACAAAAAAAGAGAGTATGGCCCGATGTAGAATGGTTGAGATATGGCACTTCCTGCATCGGGCATACTCTTTTTTGCCATGATTCATATATTTTGCAATATTTGCATGATTCGCACATTTGTGCTAAATTAGCATTTAGTTTAAATTATTGGGTCTATGCCATACTTTTCGGTAATCACGCCTGTTTATAACCGGCCTGAAGAAATAAACGACTTATTGGACAGCTTGTCGAAACAAACCTCAAATGATTTCGAGGTAATAATCGTCGAGGACGGATCGACCATGCCATGTAAAGCAGTCATAGACAAATATACTTCAAAACTTAACATAAAATATTTTTACAAAAGCAATGAGGGACGCAGCATAGCCCGTAATTTCGGAATAGAACATGCCGAAGGTAAATATTTCGTCTTTTTCGACTCCGATTGCATAATACCACAACAATATTTCGAAACTCTCGAAGCCGATCTGAGAAACAACTATGCCGATTGTTTCGGCGGTCCGGATGCGGCCCATGATTCTTTCAGCGACGTACAAAAAGCCATCAATTATTCGATGACTTCATTCCTGACGACAGGCGGAATACGTGGTGGAAAAATCAAACTTGACAAATTCGTACCACGGTCTTTCAACATGGGATACTCCCGAAAAGTGTGGGAAACGGTGGGCGGATTCAGGGAAATGTTCTCTGAAGATATCGACATGAGCACACGCATCCGCAATGCCGGTTTTTCGATACAGCTTTATCGCAATGCTTTTGTTTACCACAAGCGCAGGGTAAACTTGCGCCTGTTCTGTCGACAAACTTATGTATTCGGAATGTCGAGGATAACACTAAAATTGTTATATCCCGATTCATTGAAAATAGTCCATTGCCTGCCTGCGGCATTCGTCATTTGCTCGATTGCAATGATATTGCTATCCATATTTGTCACACCATGGTCAATAATCCCGCTTGCCGCTTACCTGCTTGCCATATTATTATCGGCAACTATTACCAACCGCAGCTTAAAGATAGGTTTGCTTGCAATACCGTCAAGCATAATACAACTCGGAGCATACGGAACAGGATTTATCAAAGCATGGGTAACAAAAATATTGCTCAGGCAGGGACGTAATATCGAAGAGGAAATCAAAATAAGGAAAGGCAAATAGGGCTTTATGGATCTCGACAACACCCAGGTCACATATACACGAGCAATCAAAGATCTTGCCATTGACGACCGTCCAAGGGAGAAAGCAATAAAACATGGTTTCGGATCACTTTCTACTGCCGAACTACTTGCAATTCTCATCGGCAGTGGCACTCGTGGAGAATCGGCAGTCGATTTATGCCAACGTATGCTCAACGTTTACGACAACAAACTCAATAACATTGCAAAACTTTCAATCAAAGACCTGACAAAAAAATTCAAAGGAATAGGCTCGGTAAAAGCAATCACCATACTCGCCGCACTTGAACTTAGCCGTCGCTACCACTCCGAAAAGATTCCACAACGCCAGCAAGTGACTTCAAGCAAATCGGTGTATGACTATATACGCATGGACCTCATTCATTTATCGCATGAAGAATTTTGGCTGCTTACCTTAGACCGTGCAAAACACATCACTGCAAAACTGCACATAAGTACCGGAGGAACGAACATGACTGCCGTTGACCCGAAGATAATTCTAAAAACCGCAATAGAGCATCTTGCCGAAGGAATAATAATAGTCCACAACCACCCGTCGGGCAACAACCGGCCAAGCCTAAACGATGATGCCATAACCCGGCAACTCTGTAAAGGTTGCTCGGTTCTCGGCGTGGAAATGGTTGACCATATTATAGTTAGCGAAACAGGATACTATAGCTATGTAGATGAAGACAGATTAAATTTCTAAACACACAAAAATAATTATGATAGCAAACAACATAACCGAACTGATAGGCAAAACGCCAATGCTTGAATTGCATAATTTCACTTCGGCCTTCAACCTGAAAGCGCGTATTATCGCAAAATTGGAATACTTCAATCCTGCGGGAAGCATCAAAGACCGTATAGCAAAAGCCATGATTGACGATGCCGAAGCATCGGGAAAACTGGCTCCCGGCGGTACAATAATAGAGCCGACAAGTGGAAACACAGGTGTGGGTATAGCAATGAATGCGGCGGCCCGCGGCTACACAGCCATAATGACCATGCCCGAAACCATGAGCATCGAACGACAAATGCTATTAAAAGCTCTTGGAGCCAAAGTTGTGCTCACTCGGGGTGCGGCAGGAATGCAAGGAGCCGTTGATAAAGCCGAAGAACTTCAACAATCCATACCTAACGCAGTAATATTGCAGCAATTTTCCAATCCGGCAAATCCTGCTATCCATCGTACCACAACAGCCGAAGAAATATGGGACGACACCAACGGCTCAATAGACATATTGGTTGCCGGAGTTGGCACCGGCGGCACCATCAGCGGAACAGGAGAAGGCTTGAAACAGCATAATCCAAATATAAAAATCGTGGCGGCTGAACCGGCATCATCACCAATACTTAACGGTGGCAAACCCGGACCTCATGCCATACAAGGCATAGGAGCAAACTTCATTCCGAAGAATTACAACGCATCGATCGTTGATGAAGTAATAGATGTCCCTGACGGTGAAGCAATAAAAACAAGCCGATTGCTCGGCACTCATGAAGGCCTTCTCGTGGGAATTTCTTCAGGAGCTGCCATGTGGGCTGCCATTCAACTTGCATCACGTGAAGAAAATTCGGGGAAAACCATTATAGCAATTTTCCCCGATACCGGTGAACGATACTTATCGACAGCATTGTATGACTATGACACTTATCCCTTATGAATCAATAAGGGGGACGCACATCATTAGGGCCTGCCGAAAAATCGAAATCAGACGGCAGCCCCGTATTGTTATCGTCTTGCGCAAACCGCACTGTTGTAGATGCAGACATTGACACAGCATCATGATGATTGGTTGCACTCCCACCCAATTTCGACTCATAAGAAGCTACCTCTATCACATTGTCATTCCAATTTTCGAATTTCGCATATTGTGCTCTGAAACGCATTTTCACATCACCCACAGCACCACTGCGATGCTTGGCAATAATAAATTCGGCAAGACCGCGTATGTCGTTCCCACTTGCATCCTCACTCGATTTTGTATAATATTCGGGACGATGAATGAAACACACGATGTCGGCATCCTGTTCTATGGCACCCGATTCGCGCAAGTCGGAAAGTTGCGGACGTTTTCCATCGGTGCGGGTTTCAACACTACGGTTAAGCTGAGACAGTGCAATAACGGGAATTTCAAGTTCTTTGGCAAGTTGTTTTAACGAACGCGAGATGGTACTAACTTCCTGTTCACGGCTACCGAATTTCATTCCGCTTGCATTCATAAGCTGCAAATAGTCAATGATAATCAGTTTAATATTGTGTTCCCTTACAAGCCTACGAGCCTTGGTCCGCAATTCAAATACCGACAAATTGGCCGTGTCATCGATATATAAAGGTGCTGAATACAAGTTTTTAATGCGAGTCATCAACTTATTCCACTCGGTAGGTGACAATTGCCCACTTTTGATTTTTTCGCCCTCAATTTCGCAAACATTGCATATAAGACGGTTGACAAGCTGAATATTAGACATTTCAAGCGAGAATATGGCCACAGGTATATTGAAATCCACAGCCATATTTTTCGCCATAGACAACACGAGAGCCGTCTTACCCATTGCGGGGCGAGCTGCAATAATAATCAAATCGCTTGCCTGCCATCCCGATGTTACCTTATCAAGGTCTATGAAACCCGTTTGAAGTCCACTCAAGCCTGACTCTCGGTTGGCTGCATCCTCTATTTTCTTTATGGCATCATTTATAATAGGGTCAATCTGCGTGACATCCTTCTTGACATTATGTTGGGTTATTTCAAATAACCGCCCCTCAGCCTCTTGCAACAAATCGTCAACGTCATTCGACTGGTCGAACGCTTTAGTCTGTACTGCCGAACAAAAAGCAATAAGTTCTCGTGCAAGATATTTCTGTGCAACAATTCGTGCATGGTATTCAACATTGGCAGCCGAGGAAACACGTCCGGTCAATTCCGATACTCTCACAGCTCCTCCCACTTCGTCAAGTGTACCATCGAGCCGCAATTGTTCGGTAACTGTGAGCATGTCTATAGGACGCTGCATGGCTCCGAGCTGCTGTATCGCCTCATATATCTTTTGATTAGCCGACTCATAGAAACTCTCCGGTTTCAACAAGTCACAAACCACAGTGTATGCATCCTTTTCAAGCATCAATGCCCCAAGTACGGCCTCTTCAAGATCTGTGTCCATCGGTGGCATGATACCAAAATCCGCCACAAGCTGCTGTGACGGTTGTTTACGACTGTAATGTGTCTGACGGCCATCACTTTTATATGAATAGCCACTTTTATTGTCGTCCATATACAATTACATATTTATGATTGTTCTGTCGTATCTATCAACTGCTTCCCCTCGCATCGGAACACCCTGCCCGGGAATCCCTCTATCAATTGCAAATTATGCGTGGCCATTATCACTGCCGTACCTTTTTCGGCAATCTCATATAACAACGAAACAATTTGACGGCTTGTTTCAGGGTCAAGATTTCCGGTTGGCTCGTCGGCAAGAACCAGTTGTGGCTGGTTGAGCAGGGCACGCGCTATGACTATACGTTGTTGCTCCCCTCCCGATAATTCATGAGGCATCTTATATGATTTGTTACTCATGCCGACACTGCTTAACGCCTCTTCAATACGGTCGTTTATTTCACCCTTGCCTTTCCATCCTGTGGCTTGCAACACAAACTTCAAATTGTCATAAACCGAACGGTCGGTCAATAGTTGGAAGTCTTGAAAAACAATACCTATCTTACGTCGAAGCATAGGGATTTCACGGCGTTTGATGTTCCTCAAGTCATAATCGAGTACAGTTGCTTCACCTTCAAGAATTGGAATTTCGGCATACATAGACTTCAGCAAACTGCTCTTCCCACCCCCGACACGACCAACAAGGTACGTAAACTCTCCACTTTCAATGCCAAAAGAAACATTCTTCAGCACCACAAGCTCTTGGCGAAGTATTTCCACCTCTTTATAATCAACAATCTTTGTCATAATCGGCCTTTTTTCTATTATGCCTTTTGTAAAGAGCGTTGACAAGATCTTCTATGCGACGCCCCTTTGCCGTCAACAGAACTATCAAATGATATAACAAATCGGCCCCCTCATAAACAAGCCGCCCTTCCGATCCATTGGTTGCTTCAATAACGGTTTCTACAGCCTCCTCTCCTACTTTCTGAGCCATGCTGTTAATTCCTGCCTTAAACAATGTAGTGGTGTATGATCCCTCAGGCATTTCTTCATGACGCTTGATTATAAAATCCTGCAAAATGCTCAAGAATTCTATTCCCGGCTCATTATCGCCATCAAAACAGGTATCCGTTCCCCTATGGCAAACCGGTCCTGCCGGTTCTACCTTTACGAGCAAAGTATCCTCATCGCAATCCTTCTCAATCGAGATTACCTTTAAGAAATTACCGCTCGTTTCGCCCTTTGTCCACAATCGTTGCTTGCTTCGGCTAAAAAAAGTGACACGCCCCGTTTCTACTGTTCGGCGATAAGCATCTTCATTCATGAATCCAAGCATAAGCACATTTTTAGTGTGGGCATCTTGTATAATAGCAGGCAACAGCCCCCCCATCTTATCAAAATTCAATGCCATAATTCTTTGATTGCTTTTATTACTTCAGCAAATTAATTAACTATATGCAAAATTAAAACTTTTGCCTGAAAGAGCAAATATTGGCTAATTACGAAAGACAATGTGTAGATTTGCGATAGTAAACCATTTTAATCTGATTGCTACCAAATACCTGACAATTCTTTGTCAAATACGGCGTTTGTATTTAATTTTGCAGTGAAATACATAAAACAATAATGTGCATCACTATATTAGGAATAGAATCATCATGCGATGACACATCGGCGGCCATAATACGCGACTGTGTGCTTGCCAGCAATGTCATCGCAAGCCAGAAAGTACATGAATCATACGGGGGAGTCGTGCCTGAACTTGCATCGCGCGCCCATCAACAAAATATTGTCCCTGTGGTATCGGAAGCCATCCGCCAAGCGGGAATAGATAAAAAGGAGATTAATGCCATTGCCTTTACACGTGGACCCGGCCTACTTGGGTCGTTATTGGTTGGAACATCTTTTGCCAAGGGGCTGTCAATCGCACTTGGCATACCAATCATCGATGTCAACCATCTACATGGCCATGTGCTGTCGCATTTCATAAAAGAAGACGCAAATAGCGAAACTCCGACTTTCCCATTCCTTTGTCTTTTGGTTTCAGGTGGGAATTCACAAATCATCAAAGTTGAATCTCCTTATAAAATGGAAGTTCTCGGACAAACAATCGATGATGCCGCAGGTGAAGCATTTGACAAGTGTGCAAAAGTGATGGGACTGCCCTACCCCGGCGGCCCTTATATCGACCGACTTGCAACAGATGGAGATGCCAATCGCTTTAAATTCAGCAAACCACATATCCAAAATCTCGATTACAGTTTTAGCGGATTAAAGACATCATTCCTTTACACTTTACGAGATGAGATTGCAAAAAATCCCGACTTTATCGAACAAAATAAAAATGACCTTGCTGCATCGCTGCAAAAAACCATAATAGACATATTGATGGATAAGTTTGCTATTGCCGTAAAAGAAACAGGAATAAAAACTATTGCTATTGGTGGTGGAGTTTCGGCAAACTCGGGATTCAGAAACAAAGTACAGGAATTTGCAGACAGGCACAAGCTCAAAGCTTTTATTCCCAAACGTTCATTTACCACCGACAACGCAGCAATGGTTGCCGTTGCCGGATATTTCAAATATTTAAATAAAGACTTTTGCAGTTTGGACCAACCGCCGTATGCACGAGTCTCAATATAACCAAAGGACAAGTAATCATGGATATTTCAATCATAGCCATCGGAGATGAACTTCTGATTGGGCAAGTGACCGACACCAATTCGGGATGGATAGCCCGACACGTGAATCCGCTCGGATGGAATGTAAAAAGTGTGAAGGTAGTCGGTGATAATGAAAAAGAAATACTTAAGGCCATCGACGAAGGATTTGCACAAACCGATTTAGTACTCACCACCGGTGGTTTAGGCCCGACAAAGGATGATATCACCAAAGAAGCTATGCGCAAATATTTTGGTGGAGAAATGGTGTATGACAAAGATGTCGAAAAAAATGTAATGGAGGTAGTCGAAAAACGCCATTTGAAAATAAATGAACTGACCGCAGCACAAGCCTATGTTCCGTCATCTTGTAAAGTCATACAAAACAAGGTCGGGACTGCACCCATAATGTGGTTTGAAAAAGATAAAAAGGTACTCGTTGCCATGCCCGGCGTACCTTTTGAAACCGAGCAGATGATGGAACGCGAAGTATTGCCTCTACTTGTAAAACACTTTTGCTCTGACGAATATATAGAACACCGTACATTCATTGTAATAGACTATTCCGAGTCGGCACTTGCCATAAAATTGGAAGAATTTGAAAAAAAGATGCCTGCTTACATACATTTGGCCTACTTGCCTCGTCCCGGGATAATCAGATTGCGGCTTACAGGACGCTCAACGAATAAAAATCAATTGACAGCCGACATGGATGTATTGTCGACTCAATTACACGACATACTTGACAATGCAATCATTTCTTATGAGGACAAAGCTGTTGCAGCCATACTCGGCGACTTATTAAGAGCCAGAAACTTAACCATTTCAACAGCCGAAAGCTGCACCGGAGGTAACATCGCTCACGAAATTACAAAAATAGCCGGCAGTTCCGACTATTTCACAGGGTCGATTGTCTCATATAGTAATACGGTAAAACAAGATATACTTGGTGTACCCAACCATATTTTAGAAAGTAATGGAGCCGTAAGCCAGCCTGTCGTCGAACAGATGTGCGAAGGGGTGGCACACTTGTTGCACACCGATTGCAGTATTGCCACATCGGGTATCGCCGGTCCCGGAGGCGGCACTCCCGAGAAACCTGTCGGTACCGTTTGGATTTGTGTAAAATGTAATAATAAAAAAATTACAGAACATCACCACTTCCCCGGCATACGCGACCGTGTAATCGACCGGGCCACAATGACCGGCATGCTTATGCTTATCAAACTTTTAAGGAGCTAACAACTTCACACCGATACCGGGGCGATCAGCCGGAACTGTCACTTGTCCGTCAACAATTTTCACGCCATCAAACCTATCATTGGCAATCAACAGATTACCATCCAGATCTGCCCAATCGACAAGTGGAGCCAATTGTGCAGCAGCTGATACCGCACATGACGTTTCTGTCATGCACCCTAACATCACTTTCATACCCAATGCACGAGCCAATACAATCATCTTGTATGCTTCGTGCATTCCTGTGCTTTTCATCAATTTTATGTTTATGCCATCATAATACCGGCTCAATTTAGGAATATCAGACAAGCGTTGAAAAGCTTCATCTGCTATTATCGGTAATGGACTGTGCTCCCTAAGCCATTGTGTTTCTTCAAGCATCTCTTTAGGCATTGGCTGCTCTATAAACAAGCAATTTTTATTACTAAGCCATTCTATCATCTCCTTTGCATAATACTTGTCGCTCCAGCCTTGGTTGGCATCCACACAAATCGGGACATCGGTAACACTGCGAATGATTTGGACAAGTTCTTTGTCATTGTCAAGTCCCATCTTCACTTTAAGTACCTTATATGATTTGGCTTCTTCTAATTTTTCCCTCACAACCTTTTCCGAATCAATGCCTATTGTAAAACTGGTGTTAGGCGATTTATGCGGAGACAATCCCCATATTTTATACCACGGTTGCCCCATAATTTTACCTAATAAGTCATGCAAGGCTATGTCAATCGATGCTTTGGCAGCACAATTCCCATCTTCGACCGAATCGACATAACTCAATATCTCCTCGAGACGGAACGGATCGTTGAATTGCTTTAAATCCAACTTATTCAAAAAAGTGCAAACGCTTTTTACACTTTCTCCCAAATAAGGCGGCATCGAAGCTTCGCCATACCCAATAATGCCATCATACTCTATCTCAACTTGCACATCAGGAGTAACCGTGCGACTCGACTTTGCAAGGTTGAATGCGTGCTTTAATCTTAATTCGTAAGGCTTAAATGTCAAGTTCAGCCCTTTTGACTTTTTCAAAACCGGATATGCATCCTCCTTAACAAATGGGAAAGCGGCAACAGAAGGGACTACCGTTGCAGCCATCACTCCCAACCCTGCATTGATTATAAATTTTCTTCTATCCATTTCCAACATTTGTCGAATTTCTGGACACAATTATAAAATATTATACGAATCTCTTTCTTTTGAGCAAAACTGCGAACCATGCTCGCTTCATTATAATTCTTTTTCATACTTTACACAATTTAGGGACATTCCGTAAATGCCATAAAATTAGCCAACTAATTCATGTACAAAATGTTGCGAATTAGTTAGCTTTTTCCATACAATTTAATGTATGTCCCTAATTATTCGATATACAAATTTATATCTTCCATCGATTACTTATTATAATAACAATCTAAATGTTAAATTAAAAACATAAACGAATTATGAGTTGGCATCTGTTTTATTGTTATTATTAGCTCTATTAGCATTAGATAAAAACACACCAAGAACGATAGCTTCAATACCTAATACCCATAGTGCATTGTCAAAAGAATACTGCCTATCGGCAATAGCACCGCTAATAAGTGTTACACACATAACAATACCAACTATAATAGATCCAATAGTCCAAGCATTAAATACATTTTTCATAATTATATAATTTAACGTAAGTTCGATATAAGAATCAAATTTATCTCTTTTAAGAAATAGTAACTTAGCGATAAAAGTATTAAATTTATAGTGCTAAAATAACATTCAAACAATTACCACCATGCTCTCAGAGGCTAAAGTTACGGAAATTTATTGTATGGCGGATGATTTTTGCAAGGAATTTGCAAAAATATAGGAAAAATACATGGTTGAAGACAAGAAAAAACATCGCAACAAGCCCATTGGCAGAGTTAAATATGCGCTTAATTTAATTCTGCCAACGGGTTATATCAATAGCTTTATTTCCAAATCAAAAATACCAAGAATGTTCCTTAACAGCCATGATTCCTCGATTACCGACACTTCCGGCTACACGACTTATCGACAAAAAAGGTGTCTTTAAAAACAATGTGTCCTGAGGGTCAAGACTGTTATATTTCACCTGTCCTGAACAATGTATATATTTCCCATCGGCTATATACAGACCGACATGTGTAACCCTGCCCGACTGAGTTCCCCAAAAGAGGAGATCCCCTTTCTGCGCTTTTGTTTTCCAGTCGCTCGCAGCAATATGAATACCGGTCAGAGCCTGTTGCGAAGCATCGCGCTGTAATATTATGCCATTGGAAAAATAACAAACTTTGGTAAATCCCGAGCAATCGGTCAACTTTGTGGAAGTTCCACCCCATAAGTATCCCGATCCCATCATACTTTTTGCCGTATTAATCACCACATCGGCATCAAAATCTTGTTGCGCCCACACGTCAAAATCAGCGACTTCGGCAGAACGCACACAACCTTCTCTCCCATCAGGTGTCACCACCTTTATCCAGTTACCCTCCGTTCCTCTATATTCAAGTATGTTTCCAAGCACAAGGTCGCTCACTATTGAAGTCGTATCGGATGATGCTGCAAATAAAGTAGTCTGCCCCACCGTGATTATAACACGCCGAGCCTTACGCCACGCAGACATTTGAGCATCACTCTTTATGACAATCGATGACGATGGGACATAAGCAATATATCCATCAGGCGTTTGAACTCTGTACCATTCTCCCGTTTCTTCAAGAATCTTCACCGGCGTTCCCATAATAGCCTGTGTAGCCATCTCTGCCGAATGACGACCTTGAGTGCGTAAAGATGCCACCGATAATTTCACCATTCCCCACCCCTTATCAAGAATTTTTATACTGTCACGATAACGAATATTTTGCCGTTCAAGCTCCGAAAGTATTTGCAGCTTGTTATCAAGACAATCCATCTTGCCTTTTAACAACCAAACGCCATTTATTAGCGATGTCTTGACTTCCCATACAGCGACTCGGCTATCAGGTGCATATTGTCTTTTTAACGAATCGATAATAGCCTCAACACTTTGCGTATAACACGACATGGGAAATGCTGCAATAAATAGCAAGACCATTATAGACATTAATTTTTTCATTTATTCTTGATATTTTTATAAACGAGTTAATTGGTAAAGTTTAGCATAACAGAATAAGTCAAGTATCTGAATTACAGCAACTTTAAAGTTCACCGTAACACATTAAAGCAATGAAGAAAACCGCACTTGAACAATATAAGGAACTCGTAACCGATGCTCTGAAAAGCTGTTTAGCGAAGTTACGCAAAAGTTTTAAAACAGCCTTCATTCAAATCATGATTTTGTATATAGTACTACCAAGAAAGATAAATTTCACCCAAATGAGTCGTTACTCGAATGGTTCCGGAATACTATCGTGCACGATTCCAGATTGAGGTATGCTACCGAACAGAACTTTACATACTAAACTTATCAAAGAACTCTTTGACATAGTAGAGAAAACCGCTTAGCCGATATGTTGAATTTTTAACGGACTATTGATACCTCACAAGAAAAATATTAAATTTGCAATGTCCGTATCCTGTGCTGAAAGCCCTGTTGGGCAGAGGTTGGGCGGACACATATACATAAAAAGCGTAACTGAACGCTTTGGTTTTGACGTGTTAGAACTTCGCAAACTCTATGGATTGTCAAAAACAAAGCAACGGGAACGCCCTGTGATGTGTATTATATGCACTCTCAGCGAGGTGATATTTTTATGTCACACATTGAGGGTATCCATATATTTTACATCAGCGTGGGGGCTTTCAGCGTTGCTCGTTTCGACAATCCGGGCAATGCGAAGGCCTTAACACGTGGAACGAGTGACAGGACTGGCTCCACGTTTTTTTTGTATATATCCGCTTCTTATTTTGTAACCTGTCTGTCTTGGGGTCTGCAGACGCAACTGATAATCATTATGAAATTACATGAACAATTGGAGTCTCTCTATGCTTCCAAATGGGAGGAGATGAGTCATGCGCTTCAAGCAGTCTACTACAACGGACACACTTCCGTGAAGCCTGCCTATCCGTTTTTACTGAGTGTGAACCGTTGGTCGAACGGCTATCCGGATGAAAGTTGGTATGCCGATGCCGACCTGAAAGTTATGGTTTTCGGTCAGGAAACGAATGGATGGGTAGGAGACAAACAGGATGAACCTGCTTTCGGTACGCCTGTTTTTAACTCGGATGTATCGGCGGAAACTGTCATGGGCATACATGAAAATTTCTATGCTACGTATTATCATCAAGACGGTTTTAGTTATAACGGCACACGCTATGGCACGTTCCATCACGGTTTCAACCGGTTGGTGTCTTTGCTCAATGCCCGCTGCTCGGGCAGGCTGATTGCCTATATGTGGAATAACATCGTAAAATTTGGCAAAGCCGAAGGTTCCGGCTTCTGTGGGGAGGAGATTTACAACATTCAGAAACAGCACTTTGATGTAGTGGGCAAAGAGGTGGAGATTCTGAAGCCCGACCTCATACTGTTCCTGACGGGAAATTACGACAGCCGTATCTGCGACTGCTGGCCGGGGACGCAGTTCACCGAGCTGCCACCATTTGCAGTGGGCGACGTGGCGAATGTGACACTTCCGGGAGTTGATGTTCCGGCCTACCGCACCAACCATCCGTCGGCACGCCTGCCGAAAGAAGAGAAAGAGAAGCGGCTTGAGGCTATTGTGAATGATTTTACAAAACGTAATTTGTAATGTCATGAGTAAATGCAATTGGTGCGGACGAGAAGCTTCAAAAGGGGTATATTACGGGCATCGGTGGTATTCGTCATCATTTTACTGCTCTAACCGCTGTTTGAATCGGGCTATCGATACTGGTATAGAGAACCCAGGAGGTAAAAGGCATACTATGTCATTCTGGGAACTGATTATATGCATAATATTTTTTGGACCAGTGATTTTAAGTGTAATTATTGCCATTTTAAAGGTGATGATCAGTTACGTAGTAGATTTTTTCAAATAATAAAACGGAACTATACATTTTGGTCTTGCTCCTCTTAAATCAAGAAGTTCCATTGCTCATAAAGTTACAATAATGATATCTCAAGACTAAAGTGGATAGTTCCGTTCTAAAATATGCAGTGTTTCGACTGAGGGAGTTTCGTTACTCACAATAAATACAGCAGTTGAAAAATTAGGCTTTCATTCTATCTATGGAAAAATTTCTGTAGAACAATTAAAATATTGACTACACAAAATAGTAAACGACACGAACTGAGCCAAAAAGAAAATGTACTTTTACCTTTACACCACTGTCTAAATATAATTCCACCATAAGCCCCGGATAACTTCTCATATGAAAATTTGGGAAAATATTGTATCTTTGCAAGTCGCAAAGATATTGAAATAAGTGGACATAATCGATGGAATTATTCTGATTATAACGGTTGTCGGACTTGTTTGGGGATACCTGAAAGGACTTGTAGGACAAGTTACAACCATTTGCGGTATAGTGCTTGGCATTATAGCCTGTCACTTATGGGGTAATTGGTGTACAAGTGTACTTATAGAAATCATCCCTGAATCGGCAAATTGGCCCGAGCCCAAATATACAACAAGTGCAATCGCCAATATCGTGTTATTCCTGTTTATGTACTTAAGTACTAAAGTTATTGGAGCAATGTGTCAGTCTATCGTGACAAAGTTACACATAGGAATAATCGACCGATTGGCGGGTGCATTGTTTTGTGTATTCAAGTACATGCTAATCGTCAGCATTATACTCAATGTGTGGTATATGTTAAGCCCCGATAATACGTTATTCACAAAACGACATGCACTAAACAACATCCCGTTCCAAATAACAATGAACATAGCACCGGCATTGCTTGGTGTCAACTCTTTGCCGCAAATACTCGATGATTTGAACAAATCTTTCGAAGAAAAAAAGAACTGAATTTGACCAAATGGAGCAAGATATAGAAAGCAAAAACATAATTGACGAAGCCACCAACAGTGAATACAAATATGGCTTCGTGACTGACATCGACACACACATCATACCCAAAGGGCTTGATGAAAACGTGGTACGCTACATATCAAGCATAAAAAATGAGCCTCAATGGCTACTTGACTTTCGGCTAAAGGCTTTCCGGCATTGGCAAACGATGCAAGTACCCGATTGGGCTCATCTGGATATTCCTCAAATAGACTTCAAATCAATAAGTTATTATGCTGCCCCCAAACAAAAAGAGCAACATAAAAGCATGGAAGATGTCGATCCGGAGTTACGCAAGACATTCGACAAACTTGGAATTTCTCTTGAGGAACAGATGCGACTGTCGGGAGTTGCCGTGGATGCTGTCATGGACAGTGTAAGCGTAAAAACTACCTACAAAGAACGACTTGCCGAACTGGGTATAATTTTCTGTTCAATCAGCGAAGCCGTGTATAATTATCCCGACCTCGTAAAAAAATATCTCGGTACTGTGGTACCATATACCGATAATTTTTATGCAGCACTAAACTCAGCCGTATTTTCAGACGGATCTTTTGTATATATACCCAAAGGTGTGCGTTGCCCTATGGAGTTATCAACATATTTCCGCATAAATGCCGCCGACACCGGACAATTCGAGCGGACATTAATCATCGCCGACGACGATGCTTATGTATCATACCTCGAAGGATGTACAGCACCAATGCGTGATGAGAACCAACTTCACGCTGCCATAGTAGAAATTATAGTTGAGGATCGTGCGACAGTAAAATATTCAACCGTACAAAATTGGTATCCGGGCGATAAAGACGGTAAAGGGGGAATATACAATTTTGTCACCAAGCGCGGCCTGTGCCGTGGTGATTTTTCCAAATTGTCTTGGACCCAAGTAGAAACAGGGTCGGCAATCACATGGAAATATCCCAGTTGCGTATTATCTGGCGATAATTCAGTAGGAGAATTTTATTCGGTAGCACTGACCAACAATCATCAACAAGCTGATACCGGTACTAAAATGATTCATCTTGGCAAGAACACACGCAGCACCATCGTATCTAAAGGCATTTCTGCCGGACACAGCCAAAACAGTTATCGGGGATTGGTACGTGTTGCACCTAATGCAACCAACAGCCGCAATTATACCCAATGCGACAGTCTTTTGCTAAGCAACACCAGCGGGGCTCATACATTCCCGTATATCGATGTGCGTAACGACAGTTCTGTTGTAGAACATGAAGCCACCACATCGAAAATCAATGAAGAACAAATTTTCTACTGCAACCAACGCGGAATACCCACTGAAGATGCCATAGGACTGATAGTTAACGGTTACGCAAAAGAAGTATTGACAAAACTCCCGATGGAATTTGCCGTTGAAGCCCAAAAACTATTGCAAATTTCTATCGAAGGTAGCATAGGATAATTGAAAATTATAAGCAAAATAATCATACAATGCTCGAAATAAAAGATCTACATGCTCAGATAGAGGGCAAAGAGATATTAAAGGGAATAAACCTGACAGTTAATGCAGGAGAAGTTCATGCCATAATGGGTCCAAATGGATCGGGCAAAAGCACACTCGCTTCAGTGTTGGCGGGAAATCCGGCATTCAACATCACAGAAGGCTCGGTGACCTTCAATGGTAAAGACCTGCTCGCTATGACTCCTGAAGACCGTTCACATGAAGGGATATTTCTGAGTTTTCAATACCCTGTTGAGATTCCCGGGGTATCTATGGTAAACTTCATGCGTGCAGCCATTAATGAAAAGCGAAAATATTTCCACCAAGAGCCATTAAATGCAAGCGAATTCTTAAAATTAATGCGTGAAAAACGAGCCATAGTCGAGCTTGACAACAAATTGGCTTCACGTTCAGTTAATGAGGGCTTTTCAGGCGGCGAGAAAAAACGCAATGAAATATTCCAAATGGCAATGCTTGAGCCTAAACTGTCGATACTCGATGAAACTGACAGCGGGCTTGACATAGATGCACTACGAACTGTGGCAGGAGGCGTGAACAAGTTAAAAAACGACAACAATGCCACAATAGTCATTACACATTATCAAAGGCTGCTTGATTATATAAAGCCCGATTTGGTGCATGTCCTTTACAAAGGACGTATAGTAAAAACAGGCGGACCCGAATTGGCACTTGTACTCGAAGATAAGGGGTATGACTGGATAAAAAAAGAATTCGAAAATTCTAAGGGCTAATATAGATTTATGTCATCGATTCAACAATACATCGACCTTTATAAAACATTTCACAAACGTATAAATGCAAGTGCTTCACCAGCAATCAATGCATTACGCCCATATGCACTTGAAGCTCTTGAAGGCAAACAAATGCCAACGTTTGGAGATGAAAATTATGAAGTGAGTGACCTTGAAGCACTTTATGCTCCAGATTATGGCATCAATATTGATCGCCTCGAAGTTAATGCCGATACAGAAGAACCTTTCCGCTGTGATGTCCCCAATTTAAATACTAATTTATATTATACTTTTAACGATTCATACCACGGCAACGGATTCTCGTCACGGAATCAATTGCCGTCGGGTGTTGTAATAACATCGTTACGCAATACCGAAGCTTCTTTACAACAAATCATTGGCAAATATTACGGCAAAATAGCCCCTATAGACAATCTGCAAGTGGCTCTCAACACATTACTTGCTCAAGACGGCATCCTAATATATGTTCCTGCACATACCATAATCGAAAAACCCATTCAAATTGTTAATTTGCTTCGAGCCAACAATCCGTTAATGCTTAATCGTCGAATACTCATAATTGTGGAAGACTGCTCCCAAGTAAAAATTCTCGCTTGCGACCACACTCAAAACAATAATGTGGAATTTCTCAACACGCAAGTAATAGAAGCATATATCGGAAACGATGCGACATTTGATTATTACGACATTGAAGAAACAAGCGAACACACTCATCGTATATCATCTATGTGGGTGCAACAGGCTGCAAACAGCAATGTGCTTGTTAACGGAATATCACTTATGAATGGGACAACAAGAAATGATTATCACATTGACATAAACGGTGAACATGCCGAAACCAAATTACTTGGAATGGCAATAGCAAGTGGCTGCCAACACATAGACAATCACACATATATTGGTCATAATGTAGGATATAGCCATAGCAACGAACTGTTTAAATATATCCTCAACGATAGCGCAAAAGGCGCATTCACAGGCAAAATATTTGTTGCACCAAACTCCCCCCGCACCGAAGCCTATCAAAGCAACCGTAACATCTGTGCAAGCTCCAACGCAAAAATGTATACCAAACCACAACTTGAAATATACACCGATGATGTGAAATGTGGACACGGTGCAACAATAGGCCAACTTGATCAAGAAGCATTGTTTTATATGCAGACTCGCGGTATATCCTGCAAAGAAGCACGAACACTGCTAATGCAAGCATTTATGAGCGACATTATCGACAAGGTACGGCTTGAGGCCTTAAAAGAACGTTTACGCCACCTCGTCGAAAAACGCTTTGCCGGTACACTGGCCCAATGTCGCAGTTGTGCTGCCTCACATTCTTGCTACACCAAAATCATGGAAAAATAAGAAACTAGCATATATGCCAATAAATATTAATAAAATAAGGGAAGATTTCCCTATTCTTAACCGTACCGTTGAAGGACACCCACTTGTGTACCTCGACAATGCCGCTACATCACAAACCCCACGCTGTGTGGTCGATAGCATCAATCAAATGTACTATGAACATAAGGCAAATGTTCACCGTGGTGTACACACTCTGTCGCAAGAGGCCACCGATATGATGGAAGATGCTCGCACAAAAGTAAAAAACTTCATAAATGCCGGTTCTACCGAGGAAATTATATTTACCCGCGGTACTACCGAAGGCATCAACTTGATTGCATCTTCATTTGGCGGCCAACTATGCAATGGTGATGAAATCATAGTCACTGTGATGGAACACCACTCTAATATTGTACCTTGGCAATTGCTTCAACGCTACTGTCGGGTAATACTGCGTGTCGTTCCCATCAATGCCAATGGAGACCTAATGCTTGATGCTTACGAAGATTTATTCACCGATAATACACGCTTTGTCGCCTTGACCCACGTATCCAACGTACTCGGTACCGTCAATCCAATAAAACAGATGATTGACATTGCGCATAAACACGGTGTTCCAGTTCTAATCGACGGGGCACAAGCTGTGGCACATCGCCATATTGATGTCATTGACCTTGATGCCGACTTCTATGCATTTTCCGCCCACAAGATGTATGGACCTGTCGGAATCGGGGTACTTTATGGCAAACGCCGTTTTCTTGAAACCCTGCCACCATACCAAGGCGGCGGAGAAATGATAGGACACGTGTCATTCGAAAAAACCACGTTTGCCAACCTTCCATTCAAATTCGAAGCAGGAACACCGGATTTCGTTGGTGTCGCAGCCATGACATCAGCAATTGATTACATTGGAAAATTAGGATTCGACAACATATATGCCCACGAACAAGAATTGCTCTCGGCAGCTACTGCCGGACTTATGGAAATCCCCGGCATGAAGATATACGGAACATCACTCGACAAAGAAGGGGTAATTTCATTCCTTGTCGATGGCATTCATCACTACGACATGGGCATGTTGCTCGACAAGATGGGCGTGGCTGTACGCACAGGCCACCACTGCGCACAACCGCTTATGACATCGCTTGGTATAGAAGGAACCGTAAGGGCTTCTTTCGCAGTTTACAACACCTTGGAAGAAGTTAATCATTTCGTAGCTGCAGTCAAACAAGCAGCTACCATGCTACGCAAAGCCTGAAACATTCAAAAAGTGGGGATTGCCATCAGATTCAAAGTCTATTTCAATCCCCACCCAACACATTAATAGAAAAGCATTATTTATTTTCAATTATTTTGATAAATTTTGCCGGAACGCCACCGACAACTGTATTGGGTGGAACATCTTTTGTCACAACAGCTCCAGCTGCAATTACGGCATTGTTTCCTATCGTCACACCTTGTAAAACAGTTGCATTCGAGCCAATCCACACGTTACTTCCCAAAACAATAGGGGCAGGATAGGTCGAGTTGCGCTTTTCAGGTGCAAGGTCGTGATTTAACGTGGCAAATACTACATTATGCCCGATCTGGCACCCATCACCAATGGTGACACCGCCATGATCCTGAAAATGACAACAAGCATTAATAAACACATCTGCCCCCACCGTGATATTTCTACCGAAATCGGTATAAAATGGAGGAAACACACGAAGCGTTGATGGAACTTGATAACCAAAAAGCTTCGACAACATTTCTCGCACCTCATCCGGCGTATGATAAGCACTGTTCAGCTTGAACGTTATGCGCCTTGCCTCATTACTCATGTCATCCATAAAACGGTGTATCTCCACCGTATCCAACGCTTTACCTGTCTTAACGTACTCTTTGAAGCTTTCTAATGTCATAAATTAACAATTCATTTTTTATACTGACAAAATTACATACATACAAAATCTTTTTTATAAATAAATCACTTATTTGTCTACCATAATTACCGAATATGAAATCACTCGCTTTAAATAAGTCAAAAAAAATATGTAATTTTGCACACTATTTCTCAACCTACGTACCACTAAAATAATAACGGTTAAAATTTAACCCAACTAATTGATAAATAATGGCAATAGATAAAAAAATAAGAGTTGGCATAACCCAAGGGGACACCAACGGAATTGGTTATGAGATAATATTGAAAGCTCTTGCCGACCCAATGATACTTGAATTGTTTACACCTATAGTATATGGCTCGACCAAAGCAGCTTCTTTCCACCGCAAGGCGTGCGGAATACAACCAATACAGTTCAATAGCATCGACAATGCCATACAAGCTCGCGATGGAGTTTGCAATATGGTTGAACTTAACCCCGATGACCTTAAGATAGAACTGGGCAGTGAGAGTGAAGTTGCCGGACGGGCAGCTTTCGCATCGCTTGAATGTGCCATATCCGATTTGCGTAACAACTCCATCGATGTGCTTGTTACGGCTCCTATTGACAAAAACAGCATTCAAAGCGAAACATTTCATTTCCCCGGCCACACAGAATATCTTGAAACTGAGATAGGCAACGGGGCACACTCACTTATGATACTTTTTAATGATCGCATCAAAGTAGCTCTTGTAACTACCCACTTGCCTGTGTCGCAAATTGCAAGTGCTATCACAAAAGAAGCGATTCTCGAAAAGATAGAAATATTCAACGAATCGTTGCGTCGAGATTTTGCCATAGAATACCCGCGTATCGCTGTTCTTGCACTCAATCCTCATTCGGGCGACAACGGATTACTCGGCTCCGAAGAAAAGGAATTTATTACCCCTGCAATAGACGAAGCCTACAACAGCAAAAAAATCTGCTGCTTCGGTCCATATTCGGCCGATGGTTTCTTCGGCAACGGAAATTATACGAAGTTTGACGGAGTTCTTGCCATGTACCACGATCAAGGACTTGCACCGTTTAAAACTATTGCAATGGACAGTGGCGTTAATTTCACGGCAGGATTACCATTTATTCGCACCTCGCCCGACCATGGCACAGGCTACGACATAGCAGGAAAAGGAATTGCCAGCCACGCCTCATTTCTTGCAGCAATATATGCCGCAATCGACATATACCGTAACCGCAAAACATACGAAGAAATTCATTCCAACCCTTTACGCAAGCAATATTTTGACAAGAGCAATGACAACGTAGTACTCGACCTGAGCAAAGACGATGATGATAGTGACAGTGCTACAGTAAAGGCTACAAACGTTTAACATCTTTCTGATATAAAAGCGATGAATTATGCAATTATTGCCGCCGGAGAAGGCTCTCGATTAGTCCAAGAAGGGATAAAAAAACCAAAACCTCTCATTGAACTAAACGGAGAACCAATGATAGGGCGTCTGATAAGGATTTTTACACAATGCCATGCCACAAGCATCAACATCATTGTCAACAGAGAAATGGTAGAAGTAAAAGAATACTTGAACATTCTCAAGGCCAATGCCACTGTTGACATTAACATTGTGGTGAAATCCACACCAAGTTCGATGCACAGTTTCTACGAATTGAGCCGCATAATGCCGAAAGGCAAATTCTGCCTCACCACTGTCGATACCATATTCAAGGAAGAAGATTTTGCCAGATACATCTCGGCATACGAATCATCGGACAAAGACTGCGATGGAATGATGGCGGTAACGCCTTTTATCGATGACGAAAAACCTCTTTACGTTGATGCAGATGATAGTATGACCATACAAGGTTTCTATGATAGCAAGCCCCAAAATGCAAAATACATCTCAGGTGGCATATATGCACTCGATGACAAAGCAATATCAATACTTGAACAATGCATAAAAAGTGGCTTGGCCAGAATGCGCAACTTTCAACGCGCACTCATCGAGCACAAACTCAAACTAAAAGCATTTCCAATCGACAAAATAATAGATGTGGATCATGCTGGCGACATTGCCACAGCCGAGAACTTTATACGTAGTTAAAAATAAATTAACCAATCATATCATAATATAAATGGCCGATATAGAAATTGCCGGCATAATGAGAGCTGGCGCATATTCGCCAAACCACATTGGCAACGATGCCGCTATATTCAATGCCACAGCCGAACACTTGCGCAAGCGCGGATATGTGGTGAACATTTACAGTGAAGACCGCTTTAACTCAACCGACATCAATGAGCCGGTGATTCTAAATATGTGTCGAGAACAGGCTTCAATAAGCAAGCTGCAACAACTTGAGAAAGATGGAAAACTCGTAATCAATTCGGGATTCGGCATTGAGAATTGCACTCGCGAACGTATGACTCGTATATTGCTTGGAAGCGGAATTCCATATCCAGAAAGTACCATTGTCAACACTAACGAAGCTGTTATCCCAATGTTGAAACGAGCAGGATTCCAGAGTTGTTGGATAAAGCGTGGCGATTTTCACGCCATGCACAAAGAAGATGTGAGCTATGTGCGCCATCCGGAAGAGGCTCAGGAGGTATTACAAGAATATTTTTATCGCGGCATCAAACGTGCCGTAATAAACAAGCACTTAGTAGGCGACCTCGTGAAATTCTATGGCATACACAATACACCATTTTTCTATTGGTTTTACCCCCTCGATAGGGGACATAGCAAATATGGTTATGAAACAATCAATGGCAAAGCGCAAGGCATAGAATTTGACAAAAATTATTTGAAGAAAATATGTCAACAAGCAGCCGAAGAACTCAATGTATTGGTATATGGTGGGGATTGCATCATTTCTCCTGAAGGCAACATACAAATAATTGACTTCAACGACTGGCCTAGTTTTGCACCATGCCGCACAGAAGCTGCCCCTTACATAGCAAAGTGTGTAATCGGGGAAATAAAAAAGAAAAGTAATAACCAACTTTGAGTGTATATATTTATGGGAAAATTCACGCAAATAAAGCAACAATACAAAGATTCGCTGAAGTCTCTCGACACTGAAGAAACGCTTGACCTGATGTTTTACAGGCCTATAGGTTATATGTGGGCATTGTTGGCAGCCAAACTTGGTATTACTCCCAATGCAATCACCATTGCGTCCATCTTTCTCGGAATTGCAGCAGGCATCCTATTTTATTTTCATGACGACTTGCTATGGCTAAATTATATAGGCATCATTTTACTCATTTGGGCAAACAGCTTTGACAGTGCCGATGGGCAACTGGCACGACTCACACATCAATACTCTCGACTCGGGCGCATTTTAGATGGCCTTAGTGGAGATTTTTGGTTTGTCGCAATCTATTTTGCTATCTGTTTCCGCATCAACGAAACAAGTGATTTTTTCATGCCGCATCCATGGATGATCTGGACTATGGCCGTATTGGCCGGAATGTGCCACGGAAAACAAGCTGCAAGTGCTGACTACTACCGCCAATTCCACCTTTATTTCCTGAAAGGTAAAGATGGCAGCGAACTCGACAGTTGTCCCCAACTTGATGAAAAATTAAAACAACTATCGTGGAGACATAATTTCTGGGCCAAATTCACATTGTTCTTCTACCGACAATACACTGCCAACCAAGAAAAAATTACACCACGAATGCAACAATTGCGAAAATTACTTAAAGAACACTTCAACGAGGAAATTCCTCAAAATTTCCGCGATGCTTTCAGGTCAAAGAGCAAGCCGCTGATGAAATACACTAACATGCTATCGTTCAATACTCGGGTTATAGTGTTATTCATCTCTTTGATAATACAAATGCCATGGATTTACTTTGCATTCGAACTTACTGTGTTAAACTTGATGCTCGTGTATATGATATGGCGACATGAACGCATTTGCCGACATTTTATAACCGAACTTGAAAATGGAACATATTGACAATTTAAAGGGAATAATATTTGACTATGGCGGCACTATTGACAGCCGTGGTGTACATTGGAGCGAAGTGATATGGGACGGATATTGTAGCGCAGGAGTACCTGTGGGTAAAGAAGACTTCCGTGACAGCTATGTATATGCCGAACGAGAATTGGCACGTACGCGCCACATATTACCCGAACACAATTTCTACGACTTGCTATTGATTAAAATACGTATCGAACTTGAGAACCTCGTATCAAATGGCAAACTTTCACAAACAGCAGTAAATCAGTATGCCGAAACCGTAGCTCGATACTGTTATGAACAGGCACATTCATCGGTCGAAGAAGCCAGACCTGTCCTCGATGTTCTATATGCGCATTACCCTTTGGTACTCGTAAGCAATTTCTACGGCAATGTGGAAACAGTACTTGCCGACTTCGATCTACGGCGATATTTTAAGCAAATAATAGAAAGCGCAATTGTAGGCGTACGAAAACCCGATCCACGCATTTTCATGCTTGGTGTGGAGGCGCTTGGGCTGCAACCGAAAGAAGTTCTTGTAATAGGTGATAGTTATAAAAAAGATATCCAGCCTGCCGAATCTATTGGCTGCCACGTCATGTGGCTTAAAGGTAAAGGATGGATTGCAAACGAAGATGCCCAACAACATCCTTATACCATTAAAAAACTTTCAGAGGTTATCAAAGCTGTATTATAATTTATTATCACAATAAATAAGTTTTGGAATAGAATTTAACCTTATTTATACAAATAACAACTAAATTCATCAGTTTTAACCATTTTATCAATGTTAATTATTTAAAATAATTTTTCTAATCGGAAAATTGACACTACTTTTACCACGCTTTTTCAAAATACATGGCAAGATATAAAGTTTAACGATATTTATTTGAAGTATTATGACAAAAATTAATGTGGAGAAAGCCGAAGGTAAATTAGGCATATTAATTGTCGGTGTTGGTGGAGCAGTTGCTTCTACTTTCATTGCAGGAACGTTTATGGCTCGTAAAGGTTTGGGAATACCAGTTGGCTCAATCACACAACTTTCTACAATCAAACTATCTGACGGTACTACACCAAAAATAAAGGATGTCCTTCCAATTGCAAAAATCGAAGACATCGTTTTTGGCGGATGGGACATTTTTGAAGACGATATTTACAAAGCAGCCACTCATGCAGCCGTACTAACTCAAAAAGACATTGATAGCGTAAAAGACGAACTCGCAGCCATCAAGCCAATGAAGGCCGCTTTCGACAATAAATATGTCACCCGTCTTCACGGCACATGGGTAAAGAAGGCTTCCACCAAGTGGGATTTGAAAGATCAATTAGTTGCTGATATCAAGAATTTCAAGGAAACCAATGAATGCTCACGTGTGGTTGTCATATGGTCAGCTTCAACCGAGGTATATGTGCCAATGACCGAGGTACACAAATCACTTCCAGACTTCCAACAGGCAATGAAAGATAATTCTGCCGAGGTTTCTCCATCAATGCTCTATGCCTATGCCGCCATCGAAAGTGGTTGCGCATTCATCAACGGCGCACCAGCCCTTACTGTTGATTTTCCCGCAATGTGGGAACTTGCCGACCAGTATAACGTACCTATCTGCGGCAAAGACTACAAAACAGGGCAAACATTGATGAAGACAGTTCTATCGCCCATGATGCACACTCGTATGCTTGGCCTGCGTGGTTGGTTCTCGACTAACATACTTGGTAATCGCGATGGAGAAGTACTTGATGACCCTGCTTCATTCAAAACAAAAGAGGTGTCTAAACTATCGGTTATTGATACCATACTCAAGAAAGACGAATATCCTGAACTTTACAGCAATATCTACCATAAAGTGCGTATCAACTACTACCCACCACGTGGTGACAACAAAGAAGGCTGGGACAACATAGACATTGTTGGTTGGATGGGATACCCAATGCAAATCAAGGTTGATTTCTTATGTCGCGACTCTATCCTTGCTGCTCCATTGTTGCTCGACTTAGTGTTGCTCTCCGATCTTGCAAAACGTTGCGGTTTCAAGGGCATACAATCATGGTTGTCGTTCTATTTCAAGAGTCCTATGCATCCTTTTGACAAACAGCCTGTTCATGACCTTTTTGCACAAAATATCATACTACGCAATAAAATGCGTGAAATCATCGGTGACGAAGGTTATGTAAACGACTATCAAGAAGCCGAATATTAACATTCTCAAATTAAAAGCCAATACCGAATTATATCGAGTTGAGGATCTTAAAAAAGAAGCTGGAATCGACATAAGTTGATCCTTATAAGGCTAAGAAACAAGTTCGCCAAGCCCTTTCATTGGGCTTGGCGAACTTGTTTCTTAACATAGAAGCCTAAAACAAGATAAAATTGCCTTACACACTCGTCTTACACTGCAACCCGCACATGACTGACAAATGTACATCTTACTAAATCAAATATGGCACACCATTTGCAATGTTCATTATGATGTTTTTAAAGCTTACCAATAGCAAGCTTTAATTTGTTCTAAAACGTCTCTGTGCCATATTAAATTATTTTAAATATAAGCACTTAGGCATACAATATATCAAATATTATCCTACTTTTATAGTCGAATCAAAAGTTAATTTTTAAGTTAGCAAATTTTAAAACATATAATTATTTAACAATAATTCATTATGAAGCAATCAATTAAATTTGCCTTACTATTATTAGGGGCATCAGTTCTGGGATCGGTTATTACCATCCTTGCGACTTCCACCTTCGGCGACAAATCAAGTGAAAGTTTTGTTATATCCAACAGCAGCAATGTCGATAAGGAAGGACATTTTATACGTACGTCCGTATCGTCTCCGTTTGATACCGACTTTACAGAAGCGGCCGAGAGATCGGTTAATGCCGTGGTGTGCATTAAAAGTTATGCCACACCTCGCAGCAGTCGCCGTCAACAATATATCGATCCATTTGAATTCTTTTTCGGTCCGGGTTATGGAAATCGTAACCAAAAGCAACAACAAGAAAATTCAACTCCGCAACCATTAGGGTTAGGCTCGGGCGTTATCATCACACCAAATGGGTATATCGTAACAAATAATCACGTGATCGAAGGTGCAGAAAAGCTCGAAGTCACGCTCAACGACAACAGTACATACAATGCAACCATAATAGGTTATGACGCATCGTCCGACTTGGCCTTGTTGAAAATTGACGGAAACAACCTGCCAACAATCCCATTCGGAGATTCAGATGCCCTTAAAGTCGGAGAATGGGTGTTAGCCGTTGGCAACCCATTTGGATTTACATCAACAGTAACAGCCGGTATTGTAAGTGCAAAAGCACGCAGCATAAGCACTGCCACCCATGGACGTTCTATGGGTATCGAATCTTACATACAAACCGATGCAGCAGTAAACAAGGGTAACAGTGGCGGGGCATTGGTCAACACCAATGGAGAATTAGTGGGAATAAATACTGCCATTTACTCTCAAACTGGCGACTATGCCGGTTGCTCATTCGCCATTCCATCGGTTCTTGTTCAAAAAATTGTTACCGACATTCAACAATATGGTACAGTACAACGAGCAGTACTTGGCATATCCTATGTCGAACTTAACGCCGACATAGCTCGTGAGAAAGGAATAACAGCCACAAACGAAGGTATTTATGTTGCAGAAGTAAGTGAACAAAGTGCAGCCATGGAAGCAGGAATAAAGGAAGGCGATGTAATAATCAAGCTCGGAGGGAATCCTGTAAAAAATAGTGGACAAATGATGGAACAAATGAACAAATTGCGTCCGGGTGACACAGTAGAACTCACTTACATCAGAAACAATAACACGCATACGACCAAAGCCACGATGAAGAACAACCAAGGCAATACAACGATTACCAAGGCTTCCAACTTCACTTCACTCGGATGCGCATTCAAGAAGCTTTCCGACAGCACAAGGCGCAATCTTGGCATTAATTCAGGCATTCAAATTGCAAATCTGAAGGCTGGTAAATTTAAAGATGCGGGCATAAAAGACGATTTCATAATACTTGAAATAAATGGTAAGCGCGTAAATTCGCAAGATGACGTTGAGGTAATATACAACTCGATAATAAACAGCAACGATGGAGATAAGGTTATGTTTATCACCGGTCTGTACCCAATCGATGGCAGAAGGAGATATTATGCAGTTGATCTTACCGAATAAATAATTCTTTTAATCATACGACTATTGGGGTGTACCGTTATGGCGCACCCCAATGTTTTTCAAGCCGATAGCATGCTTGCAAAAATGTTGCATTCTCACGCAACATTTTTCGATTTCAATTGTTATAAGTTATAGTAACAATAAATTTTTCGAAGCATACCTAAAATGACAAGATAGGAAGTATGTTACATTGTTTGCGTTTTTTTACCATATTCATAAACAATATTGACAGATTTTTCATAACTTTGTCCACTAAAATCATTTGAGCATAAATGAGACAATTAAAGATTACCAAATCAATTACCAACCGTGAGAGCGCATCGCTTGACAAGTATTTACAAGAAATTGGTCGTGAAGACCTTATCACCGTTGAAGAGGAAGTAGAACTTGCTCAAGCCATAAAAAAAGGCGATCATGCGGCTTTGGAAAAACTAACACGAGCCAATCTGCGTTTCGTTGTTTCTGTGGCCAAACAATATCAAAACCAAGGATTAAGCCTGCCAGACTTAATCAATGAGGGTAATCTCGGCTTGATTAAAGCTGCCCAAAAATTTGACGAAACTCGTGGCTTCAAATTTATTTCTTATGCAGTATGGTGGATTAGGCAATCTATTCTGCAGGCACTTGCCGAACAATCCCGCATTGTCAGGTTGCCACTCAACCAAGTTGGCTCGCTCAACAAGATTAGTAAAGCGCTTTCAAAATTCGAACAAGAAAATGAACGACGCCCTTCTGCCGAAGAACTTGCCAACAAACTTGAAATTCCCATTGACAAAATTTCAGATACTTTAAAAGTATCGGGACGCCACATTTCGGTTGATGCACCTTTTGTCGAAGGAGAAGACAACAGCTTGCTCGATGTACTTCCTAATGATGATTCACCCATGGCCGACTCCTCCTTAAATCAGGAGTCACTATCAAAAGAAGTGGAACGCGCTCTTAATCAACTACATGAGCGAGAACGCGATATTCTTAAAATGTTTTTTGGAATAGGTTGCCAAGAAATGACATTGGAGGAAATCGGTGCAAAATTCGACTTGACACGCGAACGTGTACGTCAAATAAAGGAAAAAGCCATCCGCCGATTAAAAGGACAAAAAAGCAGGCTTCTCAAGTCTTATCTTGGGGATTGACATTAATGCAACAATATTTTGAAAAAAACGGTTTCCAAATTATTGTTTGGAAATCGTTTTTTAACGTTTTGTTTATTCAACCCACATTTTTTACTTACCTTAGCAAAAAATTCCACATCATGAGATATTTTGCAACCATTTTCATTGTTGCCATGCTTTCGTTTTTTAATGTCATGGCCGATAATGAAACTACTAAGACCAATACGAAAATAAATCACTTTACTTGGGGTGCCGATATAGGCAGCTCCATAGAAATGTCTGGTAATGACATGTCATCGGTTGACATTGATGCATATTTCGGATATAAAAGCAACACAATTAGAACTATAGGTGTAGGAGCCGGCATAAAAAGCGCAATAGGAAACAGTTACTCATTCATTCCGGTATATGCAATATTGCGTACGAGTTTTACAAACAAGCCCACGCTTTGCTTTTTAGATTTACGGCTAGGGTGTTCATTCAATTCTCTTAAAGAAGATGCCACACAACGTTCCTTTTACGGATCTACCGGGATCGGCTTCAACCTATACACAACAAAAGAATTTAAATCACATATAATCCTATCCTATACATTTATGAATATGGACAGTTATTATATTGGAGATTTACGCAACGACATCAATAACTATAGCAGTATGTCCATCAGAATCGGTATTAGCTTCTAAGCCCTTACACTTTTAAAATTTACTCATATCTGACTGAATAAGTGGTGTCTGTGTAGAAGACATTGTCCAAAATTTTGTGTAAATAGGGACATTCAGTAAATAGTATAAAATTAGCCAACTAATTCATGCACAAAGTGTTGCGAATTAGTTGGCTTTTTGTATCTTTAGAATGGACATTTACTGGATACTCCAAAAATAGGGATTCACAGTAAGTTCAGTATTTTTTATTTACACAAAATATTTTTATAGTGCCGTGAAAAATTACTACTAACCTATTCCAACGATTGAATGTTGCACCCATATAGTCAATATACCACATATGTAACCAACTAAGGCTAGCAAGGAAATACGCTTCAAATACCACCAGAATGAAATTTTTTCCAATCCCATGGCAACAACACCCGCAGCCGAGCCGATAATCAACATACTGCCTCCCACTCCGGCACAGAACGTAAGCAAGTGCCAGAACAATCCATCGTGTATAAAATTATATGCATAAGCAGGATCAACCGATGCAGCCACTTGTGGAGCATCAAGCACAGGATACATATCCATGCAGGCAGCTACAAGCGGTACGTTGTCAATTACCGATGACAATGCCCCTATGATAGCATTGATAATGAATGGTTCGTGTATCGTCCTATCGAGGAAGTAAGCTATTTCACTCAACACACCTGCGGCTTGCAATGCACCAACAGCCATCAATATTCCAAGAAAAAACAATATTGTGGACATGTCGATGTTTCGTACCGCCTGTGATACCCTACCGTCAAAATCATCAAAGTGATTTTTCTTGACAATTATTTCGGTCAACAACCACATAAAACTGAGCGAAATCATCATCCCAACGAATGGCGGCATCCCTGTGAAAGTCTTGAAGACAGGTACAAATATCAATGCAACCACTCCTGCCACTAAAATTAAATAACTTAACCGCGGATTAATTGAATCACCTGCCATTTGATAGTTTTCATCTACGGCAGCAACAGCCGACAACGCGTTGTTTCTTATCATCAGCGATGCCATGTAGGCCGGGACAATGGTTGATACCAAACATGGCACAAAAAGGTTTACTATAAGGTCAAGCGACGTTACATTATCATTCATCCACAGCATTATGGTAGTCACATCTCCAATCGGCGACCATGCACCACCGTTATTGGCTGCTATAACTATTACGCCAGCAAACAGCCACTTGTCCTCGGTTTCAGACAAAAGCCTCCGTAACAACATAATCATCACTATGGTCGTCGTCATGTTGTCGAGAATAGCTGACATGAAAAATGCAATCAGGGCAATCAAAAACAACAATTTCTTTTTACTATGAGAATGAATTACATGAGTAATGAAATTAAATCCCTTATACCTGTCGATAAGCTCAACTATTATCATTGCTCCGATCAAGAAGACAAGTATCTCACACGTGTCACCAAGATGCTCCACAAGCACAGTATCGATGTTATCAACCATTCCCGTGAATGCAAACATCGTCCACAAAATACCCCCCATCAACAGAGCAAAAGCAGCCTTGTTAATTTCAAGCACATGCTCAGTGGCAATCAACAAGTAGCCTATCACAAAGACTACTATCATCGTAGTTATCATAAATTATATATAGTTTATTATGTATGTCTTAATATCTTTTTCGCACGTGATTTTACACTCATCGCAGTCGGTCATAACTGCTGAGCGTCTTCTGATCCTTAACAATACCCCTGATTGCCAATATATATGCAACAATTGCCAATATCGGCATACAATTTGAAAAATAATAGCGCACATCCGCCCAACCATTGACAAGCACAACCAACGATACCATTAAGGCCACTGTCAGCACGATGCACACACCACATAAAGTGCGTTGCAACTTCAACTGCTTGAACTTAAATATCGTCATCAACGACAGCAACGCCACAAGAAGTGCCATGACAAACAACGGCCATGATACCACAATCGGTGTAACCGTCACAGTTCCATACTGAAGCAAATCATCAGACGACAAATTTTCAATGCCAATTAACGACAATTCAAAATTGTTCCCATCAAAAGCAAACCCTGCAACCGGCAAAAAAGCGTAAAATGCCATCAAAACAGCTGCTACCAACAAATACACGCTTTGCCACCTTTGTATGACCATAGATTTAATGTATTTTTAATTATTTAATGAAATCCTAATGTTATATGCAAATGTACATTTTTAAACGGTAATATCATAATTTTTCCACAGTCATTCAAAGCAGCAACCTCATCAAAATTTTCGTAATGTTCAATCATTAGTCGATAACAAAGCATCAAAACAAATTGTGGAAACAAAAGTAAAAATCCTTTGTTTCCACAATTTATTAATTAATATGTAAAGCTTATCACTTAATCATCATCACGATGCATCTGTTGCACGTATATAGCTTTCATCAAGCGTTTGCGCTTTGTCACCGATGGTTTTTCATAAGCCTGACGTGCACGAAGTTCCTTTACAATACCAGTTTTCTCGTATTTTCTTTTGAACTTCTTTAAAGCCCTTTCTATATTTTCGCCTTCTTTTACTTGTACAATTATCATTGTTTTTTGTTATTAAAAATATTTTCTACGTTTATTATAAAATCACTACTGCAATATATAACATTGACATATGCCACTGACCATAATACTATTTCGACCTTGCAGCAAGCCGAAAAATAATGAAATTTATTATGATAATTCTTTCTTGTCTATCTCGTAGGAAGAAACAACCTCCTCTCTTTTAGTGATTTCAATAATAAATGGCAACTATACCACAAAAATTTTCGGCAAAAATACAAATTTCCCTCAACCCTTGCAACAATTGCGACATTTTTTCAACAAAATCACATTGACACCATCCATAATAAAAATTCGTACTATCATCTGCTGCAAATAAACGTATTGATTACATATTATTTATCCTTTTCTGTAAATTGTCTAAAAACCGTGCCGCATGTGCGCCATCCATTTGAGTATGGTGGAATTGAAAAGAAACAGTTAGTATTTTCCTTCGCCAAAAGGTACATTTATATTTGCCCCAAATAAGAAACGGATTATTGAAAATTCCGCTATACATACCCACCGCACCATCTATCTCAAACTTGGCAAGAGCCGAGGTACCTATTACCATATAATCTGTAAGGTCGTGATTCCTACAAGTTTCGGTCACCATGTTTGTCAATTGTATATAATCTTTATTGAACTGTTCCAAATCGTCAGTGAATGGGATATCGCAAGAACTCACTTCACCTTCACGGTTAGTCACTATGGCACAAACGGCTATATAATCATACTGCATTAAACGACCATCCACAGGAAGCATATAAAACTCTTTTATGTCACTTGCTGCACATCCAATGCACCAACACATCAACATATTGAATTTTAAGTGTTTCCGTTTACTTATCTGCACAAGACGGGTTACGTCTATTGTCTTGAAGAAAGTGAGCATAGGCATTGGTGCATTCACCCACATTTTGAAAGCATACTCCCGACCAGTTCCTTTAGGATCTACTTCTCTCATTTTGTTTTGTTCTACAATCATGAATGACAATTATACGGTTCTATGCAAGGCTTGTAAATTTGTGCAAATCGTTTTACAAATGTACATATTTCCATACACCGCACAAAAAACGAATCAATCAAATCATTTTTTTCAAAAAATATTATATTTATAATATAGTAAGAATCAATCAGTAACAAATTTATTATAAATCAACAATGGTGAGAATTTATTGTACAAACAGCATTTGGATTTGCACAACTCAACAAAAATAACTAACTTTGCACTCGTCAAAGAACGAACAGCATATTCTCATTTTGGAGAGATGGCAGAGTGGTCGATTGCGGCGGTCTTGAAAACCGTTGAGGGTCACACCTCCGGGGGTTCGAATCCCTCTCTCTCCGCTGAAACTGAAAACAAGGCATTTAGATAAGCCGTCAGTTTAAAGCATAAAGCACTGTAAATCAATAGATTGCGGTGCTTTTCTTGTTTATATGCACTTAGTAGTGAAGTTCGCCAAGCATAACTTGGCAGTCAGGATCAGTAGAAAAACAGTGGGGATAAATTTGTAAGATGAAAGAGTAGTTTTTT
>CAYNBZ010000019.1:0-35134 GCA_964395975.1 uncultured Muribaculaceae bacterium
TATTCCGCATCGCAAAACTATATGCTTATCCCCACTAAAAATCTACTGACCCGAAATTTGTCTGCCAAAAAAGCCGAGGCATATGATAAATGGGTAAGTGAATTGATTGCAAAATATGGAGAAGTAACTTTAATGATAAATAATGCACAAACAACTTCAGGTTGCTGGAAAGATAAACGAAATTGCATCTTAGTATTTGATAGTCAGAAAACTATTATTATAAACGGAGTAACGTATGAATACAATGAAATTCTTGATTTTGATATAAATAATCAAATGTCATATAAAACTTCAACATCCACAGGAAGTATGTTGGGCAGAGCCGTAGTAGGTGGAGTTTTAACAGGAGGAGTAGGAGCATTAGTGGGTGGAGCAACAGCTAAAAAGACAACAAAGGCCTCCGTTGTATATAAAGTGAATATCTCTGTAAGGAGGATGTCTGATCCTCTTATTACGGTAACTACTAAAAGTATATATGTAGTAAATAAACTTTCTGCTGTTTTGAAAAATATTATTGACAGCAACAAATAAAATATAGAGAAAGCAGAAACAAAATTACATTTTATTGCTGAGAAAAAAATGAAAACAAAAGCAATTTTATTGGCAATTGCCACAATATTATTGGTGGCATGTAACAACACTACCGAAACGACCGCAGACAAGGTTGAAAGGGCATTCAAGGAATATGTTAAAACCGACTTCGGTGACCCGAAAGACTTCATAGAAATAACATACATTGGCGAACCCGACACAACAAGCAACGAAACGACCTTAAAGATATTCCGCCTTACGGACGGATTGTCGTATATGCTCACGGAAAAGCAGAGAAAGGAGGTCAGAAAAATGAAAGACCGTTTGATAGACGAGCCTTTTCTCATAGAGCAATATCCCGTGAAAGTGAGGTTACGCACAGCCACAGGGCAAACGGTTAAAGAATACTATGTCGTCAATTACGATGGCAAGTGGTTCGGGCAAGACCACACAGCATCTTTCGAAGACAGATGGACTCCCGAGGTATTGGACGATGCGATATTGCTCATGCAAGAGCTGAGTCAGCAAATAAAAAAGTGGAACGAGCTATAAAAAACGCGCAATCATGGAATTAGGAAAATATATTGCAGAAACAATCAAAACACGAAGGTTGGCCATAGGCATGTCGAAACATGAGCTTGTACGGCAAACCGGCATTACTTACACTATGCTTACCCACATTGAACGCGAGGGAACTACTTCCGTCCGCTTGCTCAGCAAGATATTACCCGTATTAGGGCTGACGTTGACAATCCAACCCGCTGAAAACCAACTATAACTTTATGAGGTTATGAAACATAAGAATAGAAGAAATGTTTGAGAGGCTGTTTTGATTTTGTTCGATTGAATTTGTTAAGCATGATTTGTACGAATGCAATCTGTATCATAGTTTCCGCTCTCCATTGTTTATTTCCGCTTTCAAGATAAGTATATAATAGAATACTAATGAAAAAGCCGCTTTGCAAAGCGGCTTTTTCATTAGTATGGAGTAGGACAAATTACTTGTCGCTGCCGATGAGTTTCCAAAGTGCGGCGGCAATAGCAGCTCCGATGAATGGACCTATGATGAATATCCACAATTGTTGCAGGGCTATGCCACCATCGAATATGGCGGGAGCGATGGAACGTGCAGGGTTGACCGATGTTCCGGTGAGTGGGATACACACGATGTGGACGAGTACGAGCGACAAGCCGATGGCTAGTCCTGCAAAATTGCCGGCTCCTTTTTTACTGTCGGTGGTGCCAAGCACGACAAGAACAAACACGCAGGTGAATACGATTTCGGCAATCAGCCCTCCAATTTCAGATACTCCTGCCTGGCAGGCATTAGAGCCGGTGGTTGTTGCAAAAGCTCCTCCGGCGGCAATGTAGCTGCCGACGGTTTCAGGGTTGATATTCTGAACGATTGCATAAAGAATAGCCGAACCGATAAATGCACCGATTACTTGGAAAATCATATACATGCCGGCATCTTTTCCGCTCATGCGCTTGCTGAGCCATACTCCAAGAGTGATGGCCGGATTGATGTGGCAACCTGATATGCCACCAATTGTGTAAGCCATCGCAACTACCGAAAGTCCGAAAGCAAAAGCTACGGTTAATACTTGTGCAGTAGTTCCGCAACCATGATTGAAGATTGCGCTGCCGCAACCCATCAGCACTAACACCATAGTGCCGACCATTTCTGCTAAATACTTTTTCATATTGTTATTGTTAGTTTATGAATTAGAAACATTCTCTTGTTGTTTTATTATTAGCATCAGTATATTTCTATGAAAAACGACCGAAATTTCAGAATAAATTATTATAAATGCAAAAAAATAAATATAAATTTTGTGCTTTTTCTTTTGTGCAGAGTGGAAAATCTTTTGCAAGCAATGCATGTCGGTTAGCGTAAATTATGATATATGGGCAATTATGTTGCCCATATACACCGTAATTTTGCTTAAAAATAAGAAGGTTATGGGACGCATTGAAAGAAAAATATCTCGTGATGACAAGATTTTTGCTACGCTCACACATAATGGTACTCGGTTGGCTAATATCGATGGGAGAAATTTCGGTAGTGTGGCAGACGTAGTTAAGCGCATATTTTCCGTCACCGGTCGTTGGCTTGGAGTTGCGGTGCTTTCCATCCGCAATTATAATCAGGGATGGAGTATCGACTTGCCACTTACTTTTAAATCAGACGAAATACCTTGCGACAGCAGGCACAGCATGTTGGCAAACGGCAATGGCCGACAATATGTTTTGCCATTGTTTTCATAAGAAAAATCGTGCCTAATACGGACACCAATCAAAACATGGTGCATTCTGTATCAGGCACGAATATTTTTGTTGGATGCTGTGTTAGTGGCATCCACTGCAACAACCATCATGGTCATGATGATGATCGCCACAGCCTCCACCACAACCATCACAGCCACAACCACAGCTATGATGTTGAGGAATATCGTCGGCTGTGGCATCGCGCACTAGCATCACGACACCTTCATATTCGACATTTTTGCCGGCAAGTCGGTGGTTAAAGTCCATTGTCACTGTTTGCTCGCCTATGTGTGTCACAAGCCCTTGCGCTGGTTGTCCCGATGAGGTCATCATGGTCAAGACTTTCCCCTCTTGCACAATGTCGCTCATGAAGTCACCGTCGGGTGTGTTGAATATGTTGCGTTCAAGCTCCATTACCAAGTTTTCCTGCCTGTTCCCGAATGCTTGTTCCGGAGTGAGGGTGAAGTTGAATTTGTCATTCTTTGCAAGACCTTGTAATTTGTTGGAGAAAGCTTCAAGTATTCCCGGCTCTGCTCCATATACAAAGTGGTCGGGAACTTGTTCTGTAAATTCATATTCGAGTGAACGATTGCCTTTGCTGTCCACCGAATATATCTTGTAGGCAAGTTCAATATATTTGCCCGTGCTGATTGTATCCATATCTCAATATATTAATAATGTGTCAATAATAACAAAAAACAATTATCATGCCATCGATGGCCGTCTATTGGATGCTGTTTTGATAGTCAGTGTATTTATTACCTGTGTAAATAGCAGGTCCTTCATCATATATGTCTTCTTCATCATTGGATTTTTTATCGTCGGTCTGTTCCCATTTCTTCTTATCCGGTTTGTTCTTTTTTACTGCATCCGGTTTCTGCTTATCCAATGGTGTTTCATAAATATTCCAATTTTGTTCGATGTCCCAGTTTTGTTTTAAACTTATTTTCTTGGGATAGTAATATACCTCTTCGGGCTGCAAATGTTGTGCATAGTTGCCGGTGTCCCACTTCCCATTACCATTGCTGTCGAGTATGATGCGGGCATAGTAGTCGCCCGGGTTGACGTTGTTGAATACGGCATAACCATCGTCGACTGTGACTGTGCGTTGTATTGCATCGCTACCGTTGAGCAATTCCACAAAAGCCGGTCCCGAGATAGGGGATATGTTTAGATACAAATTGGCATATTCTTCGAGTCCTTTTACCCTAAATTTTTGTTCAATTGTTTTATTAGGGGAACCGTAAATTCCGAAGACCGACATGGAATCAACCTGTATTTTATAGGTATTTCCGGGATCCCACTTTACCGGAATGGTCCACTTCATTATTTCATGTGGTTTTTCAGGAATTATAGGTGGTACGGAAACTTCTTCCCATAACGAGTCTTCATATTGCTTCCACAGGTGGAAGCCGCTCATTATTATGGTGTCGATAGGTTCAACCACTTCAAAGGTGAGTGGTTCATAGACTTCGACAGTGGCTTTGGTAGTCATTTTGAAATCAAAGTAAGGGATTCTTGAAAGTGAATCTTTTTCCCAAATCCGACGAATGGATGCCAGTTCAATGCTGTCGGCTCGTGCTTCCATTTCGGCTTTAATCGTGTCACGTTCTGTTTTCCGCTTTTCGGCACGTTTTTGAAGCTCTTTCATGTTTTGTTCATATTCCCTCTTTATATCTTCATATTTCTCGGCTTCTTCCTTGAGGGTTTTCTCACGTTGCCTTTTGTAAGAGTTCTTTATGTTGACATATAGCGTGTCGGTGGTGTAGCTGAGTTGGTCGGTGGTATCGGTACGCAAGTAATTGAGCGTGATCCTTATGGAATCATTGCGTGCGAGAGTAGTATCGGTAATCCAATAAATAAGAGAATCGTTAAATTCGGTTCGTTGAAGTTTAAACCAGTCATTGCCATCCAGTTCCATCGGTTCTATCACTTTTATGGTGGGAAGTGTGTCGCTGTATGTGCTGAATTTTATGTATATGCGGTTGTAATCGAGCCGATCGTGTGTGTAGAGGTATTGTGATACATATCCTTCATTCGACATGCAAAGCAGTATGTCGTTAGGGGTAAACACTGTGTGCACACCACGCATTACGGTATCCACCATCATGGTTTTTGTGAAAAGTGTGTCACTTGTAGTTTCTTGATATGCTTCGGGGATTATAGTATCGGGTAGGAATGCCATGTCTTCGGTGCGGACAAATTTATAATCACGGTCGGCATCATTCAATGCATAAATTTTGTATTTGCCCGGCTTGAGGTTGCGGATTGTAAACTGACCGCGGTCGTTGGTGCGGGCAACACGATCGAATTGTAATTTGGTAAATGCCGAGTCATCGAGGTTGCTGTGAATGCCTACAAGCATTTTTTGCATGGGTTCCAAGTCACGTGCTCGCAGTACGATACCCGAAACTTGAAGTGTGTCGATAGTGTCGCCTGTGGAGAAAGCAAATGAAAAGTCTTCGAGAGGATTGTTTTCATTGTTATCCTGTATGCAATTGGCAAAATCGATGGTGTAGGTGGTATTGGGTTTCATACTGTCACGAAATTCCACTGTTACACTACGCCCCAATGACGTAAGTCGGGGTGTTTCGCGCTGTATTGGCGAATACATCACATAATCGCTTTGGTTAACAAGGGTTACTATTTCATCGAACGTAAGCACCACCTTGTTGCCATTGAAATTCAATGTATTTGGCTTTGGAGAACTGCCGATAAATATCGGTGGATCCATATCTACGGCTCCGCCCGTAGGCGATCCTATAGAGGCGCATGAATATAGCAATATTGCGGAGAGTATTGCAATTATTAAGTATGAAGTATTCTCTAATTTCACTGTAAATCAGTCTGCTTTTGCCGTTTTGGTGTACAGGTGTCAAACGGCAGTTTTGAAAAAACTGCGTAAAGGTAGTAAAATTTGGCGACACATCTTAAGCTACAGGTCTAATTTCATGGTTTTTGCAAATGATAACTTTTAAAACTAACAATAAAAATTTTAAACTTTGATGTTTTGTTGTATATTTGCAAGCTGAAAAAGAGCGGAATAAATTTTAACAAAATAATCATTAACTAACAACAACACATGCAAAGTAAAGGTTTTATTACGGTAGTAGCTGTAGCATTGTTTATTGTGTGTGTCTTTTATTTGTCATTTTCCTTTGTAACAAGTCATTATGAAGAAAACGCTGCCGAATATGCGGCAACGATGGCTAAGACGACTGATGTGACAGACGACACATACAAGACTTATTACAACGCCTACCTTGATTCTATCGAAAAGGAAAAAGTATTCCTTGGGTACACTTTCCAAGAAGCGCGAGAAATGGAGGTTGGGCTTGGTCTTGACCTTAAGGGTGGTATGAATGTAACACTGCAAATTTCAGTACCTGACATTCTCAAAGCTTTGTCGAATGAAAATCCCGATCCAAAATTCAACCAAGCAATTGCCCTTACCGATTCGTTGCATCGCAACGACAATGATTATGTGGCTGCATTCTGTAGCGAATATCGCCGCATAGCTCCCGAGGGTAGTTTGGCTCAAATTTTCCGGAATGTGGACGGGGTCAAGTCGAGCGATTCTAACGAACGGGTTGAAGCCATATTGAAAGATGAGGTGAAATCAATGGTGCGCAATTCGCGCAATGTGCTTGCTACACGTATCGACCGTTTCGGAGTGGTTGCTCCCAACATTCAAGAATTGGAAAGCACCGGTCGGATACAACTTGAGATGCCCGGTGTGAAGGAACCCGAACGTATGCGTAAGTTGTTGCAAGGTACGGCCAATCTCGAATTTTATGAAACATATACGTTGCAAGACCTTCAACAGTCGTTGGCGCAGTTTGCCCAAGAAATAGATGCACATAATGCTGCTGACAGCACCAATACCCACAAGTCGATGGCACAATTGCTCGGTTGGAACACCGGTCGTGTAGGCGGTCCTGCTATTGGCTATGTAAGTGTGCTTGATACGGCAGAGGTAAATCGGGCATTTCATTCTCCTGCCGCAGTGCGCTTCTTACCTACCAATTTGAAGGCTTGTTGGACGGTTAAGTCAACTGATGAAAAAGGAGCATACTATAATCTTATTGCCTTGAAGACCGTACAAGGGAAACCGGTACTTGACGGAAGTGTGATAACGAGAGCTTCTAACGATTATGACAATCTGCAAGGTAATGTGGTGTCGATGTCGATGAACGATGAGGGTGCACGCAAGTGGGCTCGTATCACGCAGCAGAACCTTAACCGATCTATTGCTATTGTGCTTGATGACAATGTATATTCATATCCAAATGTAAATAGTGTCATCGAAGGCGGCAATTCTCAGATAACGGGTAATTTCACTGTTGAAGAGGCTGCCGACCTTGCCAATGTGTTAATGAGTGGCAAGATGGTGGCTAAGGTAAATATTGTTAGCGAGAGCGTTATCGGGCCTTCACTTGGACAAGAAGCAATCAAGGCCGGCATCATTTCATTTGTCATTGCATTGATTGTTCTTATGGTGTTCTTGGTAGCAATATACGGCTGGAAACCCGGTATGGTTGCCAATGTCGGTATATTGCTCAACCTCTTCTTCACCATGGGTATCCTTGCCTCGTTCCATGCAGTGCTGACTTTGCCGGGTATCTCGGGTATTGTGCTTTCATTGGCAATGGCAATCGATGCCAACGTGCTTATTTATGAACGCATTAAGGAAGAACTTCGCAGTGGTAAGAACTTTAAGTCGGCCGTTACCGAAGGCTATAGGAATGCGTTCTCGGCAATCTTTGATTCAAACCTGACATCCATTATCACCGGTATAATACTCTTTACTTTCGGTACAGGTCCTATCAAGGGTTTTGCTACAACGCTCATCATCGGTCTTGTATGTTCGTTCTTCACGGCTGTTTATGTGACACGTGTTATCATCGAGAGTATCCTTAAACGTGGAGGTTTCAAGAATGTTACTTATACCACATCTTTGAGCAGAAAACTTTTGTCGTTCGACTCTAAGTTTGATTTTATGGGCAGCCGCAAAAAAGGTTTCATAATCTTTGGCGTAGTTGTTGTGGTATTTGCAGTATTGCTCGGAGTGCGCAAACTCAGCCCCGGTATAGACTTCTCAGGCGGTCGTAATTTTATAGTACAATTCTATGACAAGGTAAATACGGTTGAAATTCAAGCACAACTTGAACCTCTTTTCCCGGATGCGTCTGTTAGTGTCATTACAATTGACAATGACACCAAAGTACGCATTTCGACCAACTATAAAATCGATGACGAGAGTGAATCTGTGGACGATGAAATAATGGGAATCCTATATAAGGGATTGAAACCGCAAATAGGCGACATGAGCATTGAAGACTTCAGCGTTGCAAATGAAACGATAGGTATCGTATCGTCGGAAAAAGTGGGACCTGCAATTGCTGCCGATATGACACGTGATGCTTCGTGGGCTGTATTCTTCTCGCTTATCGCAATGGCGTTGTACATCTTATTGCGGTTCCGCGACATTGCATTCTCGCTTGGCGCATTGGCTGCTGTGGCATTTACGGCTTATTGTGTAATTGGCGTTTACACCTTATATGGTATGTTCCCATTCGAGCTTGAAATTGACCAGAATTTTATTGCTGCAATTTTGACCGTTATTGGTTACCAAGTAAACGACACGGTGGTAGTATTCGACCGTGTGCGTGAATATAGGACACTTTATCCAAAGCAGGACGCGTTTACGACATTCAATTATTCGCTCAACAGCACGTTGTCGCGTACGGTGGTTACGGATCTTAGCTCGTTGTTAGTACTTTTGGTTATTTTCTTCTTCGGAGGAGAAACCACTCGTAGCTTTATGTTTGCGATGATTGTCGGTATTATTATAGGTCCGTTCGCTACGTTGTTCATTGCATCCCCGCTTGCCTATGTGATTTCGAAGCGTGGCGATAAGAAATCGGCTGCTAAAGCTGCTGCAGCAACGGCTGTGAAAAAGTAAAAAAACGTTGTTTTTGTCATAAACCATTTGTATTATCATATGCGCAATTCCCGTATTCGGGAGTTGCGCATTGTTTTTATGAGCGTATGAATATTTGCCAATGGCGATTTAACTATAATTGTTAGGGATTGTTGCGTGAAATGTGTATTTTTGTATGATTTTTACAATTTGGTAAAAACAAGCAAATTTTCAAATACATATATCTATCCGCTTTACTATGCAGGAAACAAAAAAAGCTGTTCTTACATTGGAAGATGGCACGATTTTCGAGGGATTTTCATTTGGAGCTGATAAGCCATGTTCAGGAGAGGTGGTTTTCAGTACGGCTATGACTGGTTATCCTGAAAGTCTGACTGATCCATCATACAGTGGACAAATTCTCGTGACCACATATCCGATGCTGGGTAATTACGGTGTACCGCCCAAGAGTGATGGTGATGTGAGTGATTCTTATTTTGAAAGTGATAAAATCCACTGTGAGGCAATCATTTGTCAAGATTATTCGTGGGATTACAGCCATTGGCAGGCCGGTCGCAGCTTAAGCGAATGGCTGAAAGATGAAGGGATAGTAGGTGTGTATGGCATTGACACACGTGCACTAACCAAGCGATTGCGAGAGAATGGGTCGATGCTTGGAAAGATTGTAGTTAGTGGCGGTGCAGATATTGAGTTTCACGACCCTAACAAAGAGAATCTCGTGGCTCGGGTAAGCTGCAAGGGAATAATTGAGTATGGGAAAGGAAACAAAACGGTTGTACTCGTTGACTGTGGAGTAAAATACAATATAATACGCTGCCTCGTGAAGCGTGGTGTGAAAGTTGTGAGGGTTCCTTGGAATTATGACTTTTCGCAATTGGCATATGATGGGTTGTTTATATCGAATGGGCCCGGAAATCCCGATTTTGCCGAGGATACGGTAGAGCATTTGCGTTGGGCAATAGGGCAAAACAAACCTATATGCGGAATTTGCATGGGAAACCAGTTGTTATCTAAAGCTGCGGGAGCCAAAGTATATAAATTGAAATATGGCCATCGCAGTCAGAATCAGCCGGTAATGAAAGTAGGCACCACACAATGTTATGTGACATCGCAAAATCACGGTTTTGCTGTTGATGACAAAACATTGGGTGATGATTGGGAGCCTCTTTTCTTCAATATGAACGATAACACCAATGAAGGGATACGACACAAGAGCAAACCGTTCTTTTCGGCGCAGTTCCATCCCGAGGCAAGTGGTGGCCCCACCGATACAGAGTTTATATTTGACGATTTTGTAAAATTGCTTTAGCGCACATGATAGATAACTTGTTTATGGGAAAAGGAGATATAAAGAAGGTCTTATTGCTTGGTTCTGGAGCATTGAAGATAGGAGAGGCTGGAGAATTCGACTATTCGGGCTCGCAGGCTTTGAAAGCGCTGAAAGAGGAGTCGATAGAAACTGTATTGATAAATCCAAATATAGCTACAGTTCAGACATCAGATGAATTTGCCGACAAGATTTATTTTTTGCCGGTGACGCCATATTTTGTGGAAAAGGTCATTGCAAAAGAGCGGCCGCAGGGGATATTGTTGTCTTTTGGCGGTCAGACCGCACTCAATTGCGGTGTCCAGTTGTATAACAGCGGAGTACTTGAGAAATATGGAGTGCAGGTGCTTGGAACTCCGGTGCAGGCAATAATGGATACCGAAGACAGGGAGCTTTTTGTCAAGAAACTCGATGAAATAGATGTAAAGACAATCAAGAGTGAAGCTGTTGAAAGTATTGAAGATGCTGTCAAGGCAGCCGATGAGCTTGGATATCCCGTGATAGTCAGAGCGGCGTATGCCCTTGGTGGACTTGGCAGTGGATTTTGCGATGACGAGAAACAATTAAAGACACTTGTGGAAAAGGCTCTGTCGTTCTCGCCACAAGTACTTGTGGAAAAATCGTTGAAGGGTTGGAAGGAAATAGAATATGAAGTTGTGCGAGATTGTTATGATAATTGTATCACAGTCTGCAACATGGAGAATTTCGATCCACTTGGCATCCACACTGGAGAAAGTATTGTCGTGGCTCCATCGCAAACCCTTTCAAATGCCGACTATCATCTGCTCAGGGAACTTGCAATAAAGATTATAAGGCATATAGGCATTGTCGGTGAGTGTAATGTGCAATATGCTTATGACCCCAAATCGATGGATTATCGTGTAATAGAAGTGAATGCACGGTTGAGTCGTAGTTCGGCATTGGCTTCAAAGGCTACCGGATATCCGCTTGCTTTTGTTGCTGCAAAATTGGGGCTCGGATATGGTTTATTTGAACTTAAGAACTCAGTTACCAAAGTTACATCGGCATTTTTTGAGCCGGCACTCGATTATATCGTATGTAAGATACCACGATGGGATCTTGGCAAATTCCACGGAGTGAAGCGCGAGATAGGGTCGTCAATGAAGTCGGTCGGTGAAGTGATGGCTATCGGTCGTACATTTGAGGAAGTTATCCAAAAAGGGTTGCGCATGATTGGCCAGGGAATGCATGGCTTTATAGAGAATAAGCGCACGGTGGTGTCTGACATAGAAACTGCGTTGAAAGAGCCTACCGACAAGCGTATTTTTGTCATCGAAAGTGCATTTCGTGAGGGATATACGGTTGAGCAGATACATGATTTGACCAAAATCGACAAATGGTTTCTGTATAAGTTAAAAAATATAGTTAACACTGCTCTCGAACTTGAAAAATATGATGAGCTTGCGTCGTTGCCTGTTGATTTGCTTCGCAGAGCAAAGTGCGAGGGCTTCTCTGATTTTCAAATTGCCCGTGCCATTTTAAAGGAACGGATGACCGACTCTGAAGGAGCCAATCTTGCCGTGCGTCGTTTGCGCAAGGGCTATGGAATCTCTCCATGTGTAAAGCAGATAGACACTCTTGCAGCCGAATATCCGGCTCAGACCAACTATTTGTATCTTACCTACAATGGGAATGAAAATGATGTTGCGTATCTTCATGACCATCGTTCGATAATTGTGCTTGGCTCAGGAGCATATCGCATCGGCAGTTCGGTGGAATTTGACTGGTGTAGTGTTAATGCTCTTATGACGGTGAAAAGGGAAGGTTGGCGGTCGGTGATGATAAATTACAACCCCGAAACGGTATCGACCGACTATGATATGTGCGACCGCCTATATTTCGATGAGTTGACATTTGAGCGAGTGATGGATATCATCGAGTTGGAACAACCTCATGGAGTGATATTATCGACAGGCGGTCAGATTCCTAATAACCTTGCAACGCGTCTTGATGCCGAGCGGGTAAATATTCTTGGCACTAGTGCCAATAGCATCGATAATGCCGAAGATCGCCATAAATTCTCTTCCATGCTCGATTCGCTTGGTATCGACCAACCACGTTGGCGAGAATTGACATCGCTTGCCGATATTAACGAATTTGTCGAGGAAGTTGGTTATCCGGTGCTCGTACGTCCGTCTTATGTTCTTTCGGGAGCAGCCATGAATGTTTGTTCAAATGATGAGGAACTTGAGCGTTTCTTGAAATTGGCTGCCAATGTGTCGAAACAGCATCCGGTGGTTGTAAGTTCATTCATACAAAATGCCAAGGAGATAGAATGGGACGCTGTTGCGCAGAATGGAGAAATCAAGTTATATGCCATTTCGGAACATATAGAATTTGCCGGAGTACATTCGGGTGATGCCACCATACAATTCCCACCGCAAAAATTATATGTTGAAACCATTCGCAGAATAAAGAAGATTAGCAGTCAAATCGCGAAGGCTCTTAACATCTCGGGCCCGTTCAACATACAATATCTTGCCAAGAATAATGATATCAAGGTAATTGAATGCAACTTGCGGGCATCACGTAGTTTCCCGTTCGTGTCAAAAGTACTTAAGATTAACTTTATCGATTTGGCAACAAAGGTTATGTTGGGGATTCCGGTTGAAAAGCCTAATAAGAATGCGTTTGATCTCGATTACGTAGGTATCAAGGCTTCACAATTCTCGTTCTCACGCTTACAAGGTGCCGACCCAGTGCTTGGTGTGGATATGTCATCTACGGGAGAAGTAGGATGCATTGGTGAAAATACGTCGGAGGCCCTGCTTAAGGCTATGTTGTCGGTCGGGCAAGAAGTGCCGAAGAAGAATGTTTTATTAAGTACCGGAGATGCAAAACAAAAAGCCGATATGCTCGATGCCGCACAGAAGTTGCATGACAGAGGGTATGTGCTTTATGCAACCGGTGGTACGCATAAATATTTGAATGAAAACGGCATACCTGCAATTCATGTTTATTGGCCGAGTGAAAGCGACAAGCAGCCGCAAGCCCTTGACATGCTACATAAGAAGCAGATTGATATGGTTGTTAACATACCTAAGAATCTGTCATCTACTGAATTATCCAACGGCTATAAGATACGCCGTGCAGCAGTTGACTTGAACATTCCGTTATTGACTAATGCTCGTCTTGCTTCGGCTTTCATAGATGCCTTTTGTGACATTACTCTCGACCAAATCGAGATTAAATCGTGGGGCGAATATTGAGCCTGTTGCTTTGAATGTAGAAAATATTGGATTTTGGGTGATGACTGCACCCCTGCTTATGGCAGCATGATGGCATACGGTGTGGCAATGCACCATGTGATGCTATCAGTGCTGCTGTAATTTTTGGATATAGGAAAAGAATCAAGATGCATAGAATGGTGACAGGCAAAAAAGTTATTTTGTTTTGCCCCACAGAATGTCCATGCGCTCTTTTGCTTTTAATTCTGATGGATTCTGCCCCGCATGGTAGAATGTTGGGTGATTGCTTTCGGAAGGCATGAACTCTTGCTGAACGAAATTTCCGGGATAATCGTGAGCATATTTATAATCTTTTCCATAGCCGAGTTCCTCCATCAGTTTGGTGGGCGCATTGCGCAGATGCAGGGGAATAGGCAGGTTGCCGGTTTGCTGTACGAATTGCAGGGCATTGTCTATGGCCATGTATGCCGAGTTGCTCTTGGGAGATGTGGCAAGATATATGGCACATTCCGATAGTATTATGCGCCCTTCGGGCCACCCTATTTTTGTCAGGGCATCAAATGTGGCATTGGCAAGTAACAGTGCATTAGGATTGGCAAGACCTATGTCCTCGCTTGCGAGTATGACAAGGCGGCGTGCAATGAATTTAGGATCTTCTCCGCCGGCAATGAGACGAGCCAACCAATAAACTGCGGCATCGGGGTCACTGCCACGTATTGACTTGATAAATGCAGAAATGATGTCGTAGTGCATTTCTCCGTTTTTGTCAAAGGCCATCGGATTTTGTTGCAATCTGTCAGTTACAATTTCATCATTTATCACGAATGGCTCGTTAACATTGAGCGACTGCATTATCAGGTCGAGGATGTTGAGCAATTTACGGGCATCTCCACCGGAAAACCGCAACAGAGCCTCAGTGCTCTCGATGCGTACTTCACGGTTACGGAACATATTGTCGGTAGAGATGGCTCGGTCGAGCAACTTGAGCAGATCATCTTTTTCAAGCGGCTTCAGCACATACACCTGTGCCCGTGACAGTAACGGGCGGATTACTTCAAAAGATGGATTCTCGGTGGTTGCTCCTATTAGTGTTACGATGCCCTGTTCTACGGCACCGAGTAAAGAATCTTGCTGTGATTTATTGAAACGGTGTATTTCGTCGATAAACAAGATTGGACGCCCTTTGGCAAATACGCTGATGGCATCCTGCTTGCAACGTTCAAGAATATCCCGCACTTCTTTTACACCCGATGTTACAGCCGAAAGTGTGTAGAATGGAACCTTTGTTTGTGCAGCTATGATTTTTGCAAGTGTGGTCTTCCCTACACCCGGCGGTCCCCATAGAATGAATGAGGATATATTGCCCGATTCTATCATCTTGCGTAATACGGCACCTTGACCGACAAGGTGGGTCTGGCCGATATATTCATCAAGAGACTTTGGTCGTAAACGTTCGGCTAATGGTTCGTACACATCTGTTAGTTTTACACAAAATTAGAAACAAATTATATTGCAACAAAATTTTTGCCGACATAGTGGCTGAATAATGGTTAATTGCTTTATAATTAACCAATGATATTTACTTTCCCAATTTATTATTTTTTTGTAATGATTAATGATTCTATTTTAGTAATTTTGCACCTTGAAACGAGTAATAATTAAAGTAATGGCTGAGAACAAACAAATAAAGACAGCGTTGATTTCGGTCTATCACAAAGATGGATTGGATAGGATTTTAAAGGTATTGGGCGATAACGGTGTGCGTCTGCTTTCTACAGGCGGAACACAATCTTTTATACAGGAACAAGGTTATAAGTGTGATGCGGTAGAAGATCTGACGGGTTACCCATCAATATTGGGCGGACGTGTCAAGACCTTGCATCCCAAGGTGTTTGGCGGAATACTCAACCGTCGTGACAATGACGTGGATAAAGAACAAATAATGAAGTATGACATACCTGAAATAGACCTTGTAATAGTTGATTTGTATCCTTTTGAAGCAACTGTTGCTTCGGGAGCATCTCATGCCGATATAATTGAAAAAATCGACATAGGCGGCATATCTCTTATACGTGCGGCAGCCAAGAATTATAAGGACGTGGTGATTGTGGCTTCAAAAGCTCAATATGAGCCACTTTACAACAAATTTGTAGAATACGGGTCGGCATGCACAACCGAAGAAGACCGTCTATGGTTTGCCAAAGAAGCATTCGCCGTATCGAGTGCTTACGATTCTCATATATTTAATTATTTTGACAAAGAAACACCATCGGCCATGCGCCTTGCAATAGATGGTGCGAAAGTCATGCGATATGGCGAAAATCCACACCAGAAGGGCTATTATTTCGGAAATTTCGATGAAATGTTCACTCAGCTTCATGGGAAGGAGATTTCTTATAATAACCTGCTCGATATTGATGCGGCTGTAAGCCTGATGGCAGATTTTACCGAAGTTTCATTTGGAATATTGAAGCACAACAATGCTTGCGGGTTTGCATCGCGTCCGACGGTGCTTGAAGCATGGAAAGCGGCTCTTGCTGGCGATCCTGTTTCGGCTTTTGGCGGTGTACTAATCACCAATGCAGAAGTGGATGCAGCTACTGCCGAGGATATGCACAAGATATTTTTCGAAGTGTGTATAGCACCCTCGTATAGTGAAGATGCGTTGAAAATTCTTGAGCAAAAGAAAAATCGCATAATATTGGTGCAAAAGCCATTTGTGCGTCCGACGATGCAGTATCGTACCATATTGAATGGTGCACTTGGGCAGGAGCGGGATACGTATGTTGAAACGCCCGAAGATTTGAAACAGGCTACCACTAAGGCTGTAGATGCAAGCCAAATCGACGATTTATTGTTTGCAAACAAAATTGTGAAGCACAGCAAGAGCAATGCCATAGTACTTGCAAAGAATAAGCAACTGTGTGCCAGTGGTATTGGTCAAACATCGCGTGTTGATGCGTTGAAACAGGCTATAGAAAAAGCCCATAGTTTCGGTTTCGACCTGAATGGAGCCGTTATGGCATCGGACGCATTCTTCCCGTTTGGCGATTGCGTTGAAATTGCACACAAAGCAGGGGTTACAGCTGTCATACAGCCCGGTGGCTCTATTCGCGACAGTGAGTCGGTAGAGTATTGCAACAATAATGGTGTGGCTATGGTGATGACCGGTGTACGTCACTTCAAACATTAAAAATCACATATTGATTACAAAAAACAAGACATGGGACTATTCTCTTTTACACAAGAAATAGCTGTTGACCTTGGGACGGCCAACACCATTATAATACATAACGACAAGATTGTCGTTGATGAACCATCGGTTGTAGCTCTCGATAATCGCACGAACAGATTGGTAGCTGTGGGAGAGCGTGCGCAACAAATGCATGGTAAAACACCTGATAACATAAGGACAATACGTCCGTTGAGGGATGGTGTGATTGCCGATTTCAATGCTGCCGAGTTGATGATACGAGGGATGGTGAAAATGGTAAGTTCCAAGAGCCATTGGTTTGCCACCCCGTCGTTACGTATGGTTGTGTGTATTCCATCGGGCAGTACCGAGGTTGAAATACGTGCGGTACGTGACTCGTCGGAACATGCCGGAGGTCGCGATGTATATATGATATACGAGCCGATGGCAGCTGCATTGGGCATTGGCCTTGACGTAGAGGCTCCTGAGGGTAATATGATAGTGGACATAGGTGGAGGCAGTACTGAAATTGCTGTTATTTCCCTTGGTGGCATAGTAAGCAACAAGAGCATACGTATAGCCGGCGATGATCTTACTGACGATATTAAAGAGTATATGAGCCGAGCGCATAATGTGAAAGTAGGGGAACGCACTGCTGAACTTATAAAGATAAATGTAGGTGCAGCTCTTACCGAGCTCGAGAATCCACCAGAGGATTATATTGTGCATGGTCCTAACAGGATGACGGCTTTGCCGATGGAAGTTCCGGTTTCCTACCAAGAGATATGCCATTGCATTGAAAAATCGATTTCAAAAATTGAGGCGGCAGTACTCAGTGCATTGGAGCAAACACCTCCGGAATTGTATGCCGACATTGTGACCAATGGCATTTATCTTGCAGGTGGAGGTGCAATGTTGCGTGGACTCGACAAGAGGCTTACCGACAAGATAGGGATTCAATTCCACATTGCAGAAGATCCTCTTCATGCTGTTGCAAAAGGAACCGGTGTGGCATTGAAGAATATCAGCCGTTTTAATTTCTTGATAAGATGATAGCACGTATTTCGTGATATACTGTTATAATCAAAGGTGATGTCGGGGGAATTATGTATAAGATTGTTTCCCCGACACTTCCTGTTTGAAAGATATAAATAACTATGACTGTGGAAATATAAGGAGGGACATTAGGAAAAGTGAAGAATTTGTTTGATTTTATCATTAGACACAGTTCTTGGTTTGTTTTTGTGTTCTTTGCTGTCTTGAGTTGCATGCTGTTATTTAAAAGCAATCCATATCAGCATTCTATATATTTTACATCGGCCAATGTCGTGAGCAGTACTGTTTACGGATTGTTCAATAATGTGACTTCTTATTTTCATTTGCGGGGAATAAACGATGATTTACAAGAGCGTAACGCCATGCTTGAAAACGAAGTGGTGAGTTTACGTAACCAAATAAATGATTACAAGATTCTTCTCCCCGATACCAGTGTAGTGCCCAATGAATATCAGAGATTTGATTTCATAATAGCACATGTCATCAGCAACAGCATATCCCAACCATATAATTACATAACCATAAATCGTGGCAGTGCCGATGGAATCGAGCCTGAAATGGGCGTAGTCGATCAAAATGGCGTGGTTGGAATTGTAAATGTGGTAGGCGAGCACTCGGCACGTATCATATCGCTTCTTAATCCTAATTTACGTCTTTCATGCAAAGTGAAGAATAGCAATTTTTTCGGCAGCCTTGTATGGGACTGTGGCAGCCCCCGGTATGCCGTGCTTGAGGAGTTGCCCCGGCATGTGGAATTTGAAGAGGGCGACACTATAATCACCAGTGGATATTCGGCAGTGTTTCCCGAGGGGTTGATAGTTGGGGTGATTGAAGGACTGATGCCTACTAATGATGATAATTTTTATACACTAAAGATAAAGCTGACTACCGATTTTTCGCAGCTGAGTACGGTAAGAGCCATAAAGAACAGTATGAAAGAAGAGCTTAAATCGCTTGAAGCAGCCGACTATAGAAAGGGAGGGCGAAAGAAATGAGCAAGACTGCGATACAATTTGTTATGTTGTTTGTCGGAATGTTGTTGGCACAGGTGATATGCAACCGCGTATGTTTGTTTGACGTGGCAATACCTATTGTTTTTATATATTTTATAATCAGGTTGCCGATGAATTTGTCGGTCAATTGGGTTATATGCCTGTCGTTTTTATTGGGTTTATGCGTCGATATATTCAGTAATACACAAGGAATGAACGCGTTGGCAAGTATAGTACTTGCCGTGAGTCGCCGTTCGGTATTTTTATTGTATTTCCCAAGAGAAGACGATTTGGGCAATCCTGTTCCTTCGATACGGTCGTTAGGGTTGGCAGTTTATGCCAAATATATGAGTACAGCCGTGTTGTTATATTGCATTGTGGTTTTTCTGGTACAGGCCTTTGCCTTGAAGCATTTTGAAATTACATTGTTACGGATAGTGTCGAGTTCGTTGCTCACATTTCTTGTTTTATTAGGGTTTGACAGTATAGCTACAACTAAACGACGTGAGAAAAGATTATAAACTTGAAAAGCGAAAGTACGTTGTAGGCGGTTTTGTAGTCGTTCTCGTGCTTATTTTCATGATTCGGCTGTTTGATTTGCAGGTGGTAGATAATCGTTACAAGCAAAATGCCGAATCTAATGCTTTTCTACGCAGGACAGTTTACCCGTCACGGGGATTGATATATGACAGGAATGGTGAATTGGTGGTTTATAATCAACCGGCATACGACGTGATGATGATACCCAAAGATGTGCAACCGTTTGACACAATAGATTTTTGTAACACGTTGCAGATTACCCGTGAGGAGTTTGACCAACGCATGAAAGATTTACGGGAGAGTCGTGGATACTCATCTTATTCTCAACAGACTTTCATGTCGCATCTGTCGGCAAAGGATTATGGGCGGTTGCAAGAAAAATTATATCGTTATCCCGGCTTTTTTATTCAAAAACGAATATTAAGACAATACAACCACATAGCAGGAGCAAATATACTGGGCAATATCAGGGAGGTAAACAGCCGTGATATTGAAAGGGACGATTATTATCGACCTGGCGACTATACAGGTGACCTTGGAATAGAAAAAAGTTATGAAAAGCAATTACGAGGGAATAAAGGAGTTGAGATATTGATAAGGGATGCATACGGCAAGATACAGGGCAGATATGATGACGGGAAGCAGGATGTAAAGGCTGTTTCGGGTAAAAGTCTTACACTTGGCATAGACATAGAATTGCAAAAATATGGCGAACAGTTGATGCAAAACAAGATAGGAGCAATTGTAGCCATAGAACCGTCTACCGGTGAAATTCTTGCCATGGTGTCTAGCCCTACATACGACCCTACTACCCTTATTGGTCGGGAGCGTGGTAAGAATTATCGACAACTCGTGAACAATCCTTATAAGCCACTTTATGACCGTTCGATAATGGCGGCCTATCCTCCGGGATCGACGTTTAAACCGACTCAAGGGCTTATATTGGAACAAGAAGGAATAGTGAATCTGGCGACTTTTTATCCTTGTCATCATGGCTATATCAATAGCGGACTAAGGGTCGGTTGCCACGGCCATGAGTCGCCTATAGCATTGAAATATGCAATATGTACATCTTGTAATTCATATTTTTGTTGGGGACTGAAGAACATGATAGACAGACGTTCGAAGTATGGAACGTCTGCCAATGCATTTGAAATATGGAAAAATCATCTTGTTTCGATGGGGTATGGATATAAACTCGGTATAGACTTGCCGGGTGAAAGCCGTGGATTCATTCCAAACAGTGCCTTTTATAACAAGATATACGGAGAGGGTCGATGGAGTGCAAACACTGTAATTTCGATTGCAATAGGGCAGGGGGAGATACTGGCAACTCCATTGCAAATAGCCAATTTGTGTGCCACAATAGCCAACCGTGGTTATTTTATAACGCCTCATGTGGTAAAAGAGGTGGAAGGCGACACCATTGCAAGCATATATAAAGAGAAACGTTATCCCACCATCGATCGGAAATATTATGATGACATAGTGGAAGGTATGCACATGGCTGTGGTTTCAGGAACTTGCCGCAATGCCAAATTTGGCGATGTGGAAGTATGTGGCAAGACCGGCACGGCACAGAATCCTCATGGGCGCGACCACTCTGCATTTATGGGATTTGCACCGATGGACAATCCAAAGATTGCTATTTGCGTGTATGTCGAGAATGCAGGTTTCGGTGCTTCATATGGTGTGCCTATCGGGGGGCTTATGATGGAAAAATATTTGACAGGCGAAATCTCGCCCGAACGTAAATATTTGGAGCAACGCATGCTCGAAGCAAACACTATTCTGTACAGTGGAGTTAAGAAACACTAAATATGAGGCACAATCGACATTTAAGTCGGTTGATTGGGTGTTGGTGACACTTTACGCCATATTGATGGTGTGCGGTGCGGTGAGTATATATGCGGCAAGTTATGATTTTGACCATGCGAGCATATTTTCGATGGCCGAATTTTCGGGTAAACAGTTCTTGTGGATAGGTATCTCACTCGTTGTGGGATTCAGCATCCTCATTATCGACCGTCGTTTTTTTGAGGCATACGCTTATCCTATATATGGATTTGTCGTATTATTAATGATACTGACATTATTTCTGGCTACCGATATAAAAGGGTCGCGATCATGGATAGTTCTGGGACCTGTGAGTTTTCAGTCGGCTGAGTTCGGAAAGTTTGCCACGGCTCTTGCTCTTGCCAAACTATTCAACAGCTATAATTTCGTACTCAATCGCAGCTATAAAAATTATGTCAAAGCCATAGCCATAATAGTCGTTCCTATTATATTGATTTTTTTACAACGCGAAACAGGGTCGGCATTGGTTTACACGTCACTTGCTTTCGTCCTATATCGAGAGGGCATGAGTGGGTTTGTACTTTTTGCAGGCCTTTGTGCCGTAACCTATTTTGTAGTTGTTATAAAATATTCCGAAACACTGTTGATGGGGATTCCACTCGGCGAAGCTATAGTATTCATAATCATCATGGCAATCATGGTGGGTATGGTGGCCTTTTATTGCAAGTCGGTTAAACTTGCTCGTAACATATCGGTTGGTTTCATCGTTTGCGGAGCAATTGCTTACGGGTTGTCATTTTTCGATATCCATATAAACGGGTTGGTGTTTTTCGTTACTATGTTAGCGGGAGCAGCAATTTATCTGCTGGTTGCAATGTTTGTCGAGAAAGTGCGCAAGGGGTTTGCCACGTTGTTGTTCGTTGCCGTGTCGGTTGGATACATGTTTACGGTAAACTATGCGTTTAACAATATGCTTGAGCCATATCAGCAGATGCGTATCAAGGTATCGCTCGGACTTGAAGATGATTTGCGGGGGGCAGGGTATAATGTTAACCAGTCGAAGATAGCAATAGGCTCAGGTGGATTGACCGGTAAGGGATTTTTGAATGGTACCCAGACTAAATTGAAGTATGTACCTGAACAGCACACCGATTTCATTTTCTGCACGATTGGGGAGGAACAAGGATTCGCAGGGGCATCAATGGTATTGATATTGTATCTTGCACTTATTTTGCGCATTATTTATATTGCCGAACGGCAACGTAGGGCATTCGGACGTGTATATGCCTATTGCGTGGCATCATACCTGATTTTTCATCTCGGCATAAATATCGGTATGGTTGTAGGGCTTAGTCCTGTGATAGGGATTCCGCTACCACTGTTCAGCTATGGAGGGTCGGCATTGCTCGCCTTCACCATGCAATTATTCATCCTGCTTAGAATCGACAGCACCCGTCGCGAATTTGGCAACTGATGCTACAAATTCATCGTTGTTCATGTCGTATGGCAACCAGTGGATAGGAGTGCCGCGTCGTTCCATGCCACGAAACCATGTCATCTGCCGTTTGGCAAACTGGTGGATGGCGATTTCAAGTTGCGAGAACATTTCCTGATAGCTGATTTTGCCTGTCACATACAGGGTGACAAATTTGTATTCAAGACCGTAATATATAAGGTCGTCGGGTGATATCCCGTTTTTGATAAGTCGTTCCACCTCTTCAACCATTCCATTTTCCAATCGGCTGCGCAGACGTTGTGTGATTTTGCATCGTCGGTTTTCACGGTCTATTTCAACACCGATGACGATGGCATTTTTCATTGGATGTGGAATGGTCTTAACATGCAAGTCGGGATTCTCGTGATAATATTTTTGAATTTCGATGGCACGTATTGCACGCTTGCAGTTGTCAACGTCTGTTATGTTATGCAGGGTTTTCATCTGTTGCAATATTGCGGTCAATTCTTGCAATGATTTACCTGCAAGGCTTTGCCGCAAGTCGGGATTCTCTGGCACCGGAGGCAATTCTATTCCCTTGACAACGCTTTCAACATACAGTCCCGTGCCGCCGCACAGAATGGCATTTTTGCCTCGCGACAGAATGTCGTTGTAGGCTATTTTAAAGTCACGTAGGTATTCAAACAGGTTATAGCGATATCCTGCATCGCAAATATCTATGAGATGGTATGGCACATTGTCATATTCGTCCAAATCTTTACCAGTGCCGATGTCCATTCCGCGATAGAGTTGGCGGGAGTCGGCACTGATTATTTCGGCATCGATGGCTTTAGCCAAAGCTACCGCTTTGGATGTTTTCCCCGAAGCGGTAGGACCTGTGATTACGTATAGCAAATTGTCATTCATGCTTACTTCTTCAGATATGTATTGAAAAAGTCAAGGACGTGCCGGTATAGAACATATCGAGTATCACCTCCGGTTATTGAATGGTTTTTATTGGGGAATACCATCATGTTAAACAGCTTGTCGTTTTGCTGCAATTGTGCTGCATAGTTCAGAGTGTTGGTTATGTGTACATTGTCATCGGCAGTACCGGCAATCAATAGCAGTCGGCCTTTCAGGTTTTCGGCTCGTTTTAGTGGAGAACTTGAGTTGTAACCGTTTTCATTTTCTTGAGGCGTACGCATGTATCGTTCGCTATAAACAGTATCGTAGAAACGCCAATCTGTAACAGGTGCTATGGCTACGCCTGCGGCGTATTTGCTGTTGGGTTGCGACATGGCCATTAACGTTTCATATCCTCCGTAACTCCATCCCCATATACCTATGCGTGTGGCATCAACATAGGGCAGTGATGCCATATATTGCGCTGCGGCAAGTTGGTCGATAGATTCGTATTTGCCGAGATTCATGTAAACGATATCCTTGAATTCGCGGCTGCGTCCTCCTGTGCCACGACCATCGACGCAAGCCACGATGTATCCCTGTGTCGCAAAATATTGTTCCCAGTCCATTTTCCACTGGTTCAACACTTGTTGAGACCCGGGACCGCTGTATTGCGACATTATGACGGGGTATTTCTTATTTGGGTCGAAGTCTGTCGGCTTTATTATAAAGCCGTTGAGTGCAACTCCATCACTATGCATTGTGAAGAATTCTTTTTGCGGTACATCGTGGTTGTCGCAATATTTGGCGTTGTATGCATGGTTCATTTCGAGGTCGCGTATAGTTTTGCCTTGGTTGTCACGAATGACATATTGGTCGGGTGTCGTGGCATCACTATACCGTTCAATGAAGTAAGAGTAATCATTGCTGAATTTGGCATCGTGTGTGCCATCGCCGTCAGATATGATTGTGATTTTTCCTGTGGCATCGTCCACTTTGGCAATGACGCGGTTTAATGGTCCTTCTTGTGTGGTTTGAATGTAGTGGACTCGTTGTTTCGGGTCGTAGCCATAATATTCGGTTACATTCCAGTCACCGGATGTAAGCTGTTTGATTGGCGCGCCACTTGCCGAATGTTTGTACAGGTGAGCATAACCGTTCTTCTCGCTTGGAATAATTATGAAATCATCATAAAATTTCATTTTCGACATTAGGCCGAAATCAATCCAACTGTCGGATTCTTCTTGATACACAAGTTTGGAAAGTGTCGAGCGAGGATTGGCAGCATATATTTGTATGCGGTTTTGTGTGCGATTTAGAGTCGTAACCATTAGCCTTGATGAGTCGTTGGTGAATTTTATGGCAGGAATATAGTCATTTGTGGTAATGGGCAACTGCATTGTTTTAAGTACGCGAGTTTCCACATCATAACTTAGCACGCTTGTTACGGCATTGCGTTGTCCTGCCATTGGATATTTGTATTCAAATTCTGTAGGATATAAGCAATAACCGGTATTGCCTGTGTTTTCGAACAGTTGCATTGAATACAGTGGTACGTTGGCTTCATCCCATCGTATGAAAGCCAATATGGCATTGTCGGGCGACCATGAAAAAGAATTTAGCAATCCGAATTCTTCTTGATACACCCAGTCGGGAACAGCATTGATGATTTTGTTCTTTTCGCCATCGGTGGTAATAGCGATATTTGTGCCGTAATCGAGCTTTGCAACATATGCGTTGTTGTCTTTTACGTATGCGACCATCCTGCCATTGGGGGATAATGTGGCAATCTCTTCCCCTCCTTCATCCGACAATTTTGTAAGTTTGTTATGTCGTAATTCATATACGTAGTAGTCGGCTTTGAATGAGTATCTATATATGGTAGAAGAGTTTGTGTATAATAATATCTTGTCTTCATTATCCGAGAATTGGAATCCTTCCCATTGAGAAACGGTACAGTTGCGTGCCGTGGTTGAATCGAATATTATTTCGGCTGTTTTACCGGTTTTATAGTCACGTTTTATTATTTTGCTTCCACCATCTGTAAGTTCGTAGTAGTATTTTCCATCGGCACTTGGAATCATGTCGTTAATTCCGGTGGGATTTTTCTGTTGTGATACGGCGTCTTGCAATGTAAATGCTGCTTTGCATGGTGTGGCTGTTGCCATTGCAGCGGCCATTATGAGTGAGATAATGGTAAATTTGTTCATATTAATGTGTCGTGAATTATTTACAGACAAAAATAGCGAGAAAAATTGTAATTCACTTCAAATATATAGGGATGTTTTGCATGAAGTCTTGTTCATGCATTTCTAAATGCCATGAATGTTTTGTCTGCCTGCCTTGGGCATCTTGTATTGAACGTTATTTAAGACCGAGAAGGTAGCGCGTGGCAGAAAACCTTTTGGTAATATGATACACCAGCAGAGGTCCGATTATGCCCGCCATTATTACAACTATGGCTTGGATGGGAAATATATACCATGATTCATCATGAAGTGGTAATTTGAGAAATGCAGCTTTTGCAATCCCCTCAAAAGTTGTATGAAACAGATAAATGGTATATGACGCGGTGGCAACCGAGAGTAGCCAATTGCGCTTTGTGTTTATATGCAAGTTGATGATTTGTGAGACATATATGACAAAAGCAATGCCTACAAAGGGCAGAACAGCTTCGAGCAATGGGTAGGTTCCCTTAGGAGCAGATAGGAATAAGACTTCCAATATGATGAAGATGGCAGTTGTGATAGACATTTTGATACAACTGAATTGATTGATGGCTTTCCCGAAACTGTTTTCTTTAATGACCACGCCAAACATAAAATATACAAACATCCGTTTGAATTCACTTAAACAAAAGGTATCAGGTAAAGAGAATGGCAAGTACGCAAATATCAGGCTGCCTAAGAATAGCAAGTTGTGAGAAGTGCGAGTTTTGAACAGCGGGATGATAAGGTACATGAGAAATAGTGCCCATATAAACCAAAGGAAATAACCGGCTTCGGGCAAGTAAAACATCTTCAGGTAAGATAACGGGGTGACAGGATTTTCTATATATGCGTTTCCTTGTGACAGGAGTTTAAATGTAATTACGATGACCGAACAGGTGAAATATGGCACCATAAGTCGTCTAATCTTTTTTATTACGAAATCGCCATACGTTATCTGTTTATTGATACCATATACGTATCCACTGGCAAACAAAAACAAAGGCATGTGAAAAGAGTATATGAAACGACGCATGGTTTCATACCACTGGGGTGAATTGTCGGGGAAATAATGTCCTATTACAACTAAAATGATACAAATAGCCTTGGCAATATCTATGTATAAAATTCTGTCCATCGGTTGAATAATATATAGTTGGAGCCGGATATTTATTTCACCACTTGCCCGTTAAAATTCGTGGCCACTATTCTTGTGTTATTGCCGTGTAGGGTTATGGTCTCGCCTGTGTTGTTTAGAAATTTTCCCCCGTTGAAAAATATAGTTATGTCATCAAAATAAGTTTTCTCGGTAATTTCACAGTTTTCAACGAGTATTATATCTTTGTTTTTCATTTAAGAGCGAATAATTGAAGTCTGTATGCTTTTATTTATTTTTTTTTACAAATGTAGTCACAAAATGTAGTAATTGGTGGATTTTATAGGTTAAATTATGTTTAATAATTGAAATGTGTAATATGTGGAAAAGAAACGAGAACACACTCCCACTTGTTCGAGGAGTGTGTTCTCGTTTCCTTGATTTATATGTCAGAGATTTTTGTTATTGCCTGTTAAGGGTGGCAATGCTGGCTTTGAGAGCCTCGATTTTAGCAGTTGCATCGGCGAGTTTTTTGCGTTCGCCTGCAACTACGGCTTCCGGGGCATTGTTGACAAATTTCTCATTGCTCAATTTTTTCTCTGTTGACATTTTGAAACCTTGCATATACTTCAAGTCTGCTTCGAGCTTCTTTAGTTCTTCTTCCACATTGATGCTGTTACCTAACGGTACGGCATATTCGGTTGTGCCTACAAGGAATGTTGCGGCAGAGGCATCTTTGGTTGAAACTTCGTTGATTGCCGATATGTTGGCAAGTTTGCAAATAACATCGCTGAACGGATTGCCAAAGCTGCCTTGTACTTGCAATTCAAGAGCATTCTTGTTTGGAATGTTGCGTTGCAGTCGTATGGTACGTATGCCTGCTATTATTTCTTTAGCTTCATCCATTGCCTTTATGCAATCGTTATCCACATCCCCTGCCTTTGGTAGCAATGCATACATTATGCTCTCTCCATCGTTGCGAGGAACAAGGTGTTGCCACAGTTCTTCGGTGATGAATGGCATGAAAGGATGGAGCAGACGCAGCAACATATCGAAGTAGTGTAGCGTGGCATCGTATGTGGTGCGGTCAATAGGTTGGCCGTATGCCGGTTTCACCATTTCCAGATACCATGAAGAAAATTCGTCCCAGAAGAGCTTGTAAACAGCCATCAACGCCTCGGACAGGCGGAACTTGCCAAACAGGTCGGCAAGTTCTGTTGTGGTGTTGTCAATGACATTTCCAAACCAACGCACGGCCTCGGCTGCGGCTGTAGGTTGTTCTGTGTCGTCGGCAACCTGCCAGCCCTTAACAAGGCGGAAGGCATTCCATATCTTGTTGTTGAAGTTGCGGCCTTGTTCACACAGTGCATCGTCATAAAGGATGTCGTTGCCTGCGGGAGCCGAGAGCAACAGCCCCATGCGTACGCCATCGGCACCATATTTTTCGATAAGTCCTATCGGGTCGGGTGAATTGCCGAGCTGTTTCGACATCTTTCGTCCTAACTTGTCACGGACAATACCTGTAAAATAGACATTTTTGAACGGACGGTCACCACAGTATTCATAACCTGCCATAATCATACGCGCAACCCAGAAGAATATAATATCGGGACCAGTAACGAGGTCGGTGGTAGGGTAGTAGTAGTTTATCTCCTTGTTATTTGGGTTGAGAATGCCATCAAACAGAGATATGGGCCACAACCATGACGAGAACCATGTGTCCAGGCAATCCTCATCTTGCCTGAGCGAGAAACCGGTGTCGGCAAGTACGGGATATTTCTCTATGGCTTGTCGGCGGGCTTCTTCTTCGTTTTCGGCAACGATGCATTCACGTCCTATTTCCATCCCGTCAGGTGCTTCGATATAATACGCCGGAATACGGTGTCCCCACCACAGTTGGCGCGAGATGCACCAGTCCTTGATGTTGGTCATCCAGTAGCGGTATGTGTTTTTGAATTTTGCCGGATAGAATTTTACATCGTCTTTCTCCACGGCTTCGAGAGCCGGACGTGCAAGTTGTTCCATTTTCAAGAACCATTGCATCGACAATTTCGGTTCGATAACAGCGTTTGTGCGTTCGCTATGACCCACTTTGTTGGTGTATGATTCCACTTTTTCAAGCAGTCCGGCAGTTTCGAGGTCTTTCTCGATTTGCTGGCGCACAGCAAATCTGTCCATCCCGACATATAGCTCTGCAGCTTCACTCAGGGTGCCGTCATCGTTGAAAATGTCGATGCTCGGCAAGTTGTGTTTTTCGCCAAGCATGTAGTCGTTGATATCGTGGGCGGGGGTGACTTTAAGGCAACCGGTACCAAACTCGATATCGACATATTCGTCTTCGATAACCGGAATTTCCCGTCCGACGAGTGGAACAATCACGCGCTTGCCGCGTAACCATTGATTCTTGGGGTCGTTGGGGTTGATGCACATGGCTGTGTCACCCATTATGGTTTCAGGGCGTGTCGTTGCAACAACTGCATATGAAGGTTCTCCCTCAGTGGCAGTTGACGGAGCCACATAATATTTCAAATAGTATAGCTTGCCATGCTCTTCCTTGTAGATGACTTCTTCATCAGAGAGTGCTGTGAGTGCTTTTGGATCCCAATTTACCATTCTCACGCCACGGTATATGAGTCCCTTTTTGTAAAGGTCGCAAAAAACGTGTATGACGCTACGGCTGCGTTTTTCATCCATGGTGAAAGCTGTCCGGCTCCAGTCGCATGATGCCCCCAGACGTTTAAGCTGTTCAAGAATGATTCCGCCATGCTTGTGGGTCCATTCCCAAGCGTGTTTCAGAAATTCGTCACGTGTCAGGTCGGTTTTTTTTATACCCTCTTGGGCAAGTTTATTAACAACCTTGGCTTCAGTGGCGATGGAAGCGTGGTCGGTGCCCGGTACCCAAAGGGCGTTTTTGCCCTCCATTCGTGCACGTCGCATGAGTATGTCTTGAATGGTGTTGTTGAGCATGTGGCCCATGTGCAGGATTCCGGTCACATTTGGTGGCGGGATGACTATGGTGTATGGTTCGCGTTCATCGGGCTCGGAATGAAACAGATTGTGTTCCATCCAGTATTTATACCATTTGCCCTCGACTTCCGACGGGTCGTATTTAGTCGCTAATTCTTTCATAAAACCAATATTTTCAATTCAAGCTACAAAATTAACAATAAATCCTAACAAATTATATTCCGTTTTCACGATTGTGTGTATAAAGTGGCGTGGCTCTTTCAGTGCTAACGGACGATAATTGGTGATTTATGGGTGCGCAAAACAAAAATAAGGCGTATATTTGGACACTGTAAATTGACTGCCCTATCCATGCAGGTCAGCAGGGGGGGTCGTTTTTTTGTTAATTGGAAAATGTATATGAAGCCGTTGGAGAATTTAAGCAAATATGAAGTGTTGCTTGCAAGTAACTCGCCGAGACGAAGAGAGTTGCTCGGTAATCTTGGCATTGATTTCAAATCATTCGTGATTGAAGGGATTGATGAGAGTTATCCTGATGGTACTCCGCTGATGGAAGTTGCGGGAGTAATATCAAGGAAGAAAGCCGAAGCCTATAAAGCTGAAGCGGGTGACAACCGATTGATTATTACTGCCGATACCGTTGTGATATGTGGTGGGGCTGTTCTGGGCAAACCCCATGACGCAGCCGATGCCATGGCCATGTTGCGACAATTATCGGGTAAAACGCATCAAGTGGTTACCGGTGTCACTATCACCACGGCGGCGAGGCAATCATCGTTCAGTGTAGTTACCGAAGTTGAGTTTGCGCAACTGACAGATGATGAGATAAGATATTACGTCGATACTTATAATCCCACCGACAAGGCAGGTGCTTATGGTATCCAAGAGTGGATAGGGTGTATCGGAGTGTGCCGCATCAGTGGCAGTTTTTATAATGTGATGGGGCTGCCGTTGCAGCGGCTTTATACCGAATTAAAGAAATTTTAAGTGTGGTCTCATTTTTGGTGGCACAAAAGTCCTCCTCATCAGTCTGCAATGGTGACAAACACATCTACATAGCGGTTTTGTGCGCGCCCCTCAATGGTGTTGTTGTCTCCTACCGGGTCGGTGTCGCCAAGTCCGATGGCTTGTATTGCATCGGGGTCATATCCCATGTTCTCAAAAAATTCTGCAACAGTTTCGGCGCGTTCTTCCGATAACTCTTGTGTGTAATCGCGGCTTTCGCTGTTATCGGCCGAGCCATATATTATCATTTCCGAGAAAGGCTTGTCATCGAGCAAGGTGCCGATGTAAATCAGTTCAAACATTGCCTCTTTCGTTAAGTCTGCGTTACGGGGCGAGAATAGTATGGAATTGTCGCTCGATACTTTAACATAGGTCATTTTTTGCTCGTCATCATGAAACCACACGAATGTTCTCATTTCCATACTGTCGCGATTGGTTGAGGTGCCGGTACGTATATATACCGGTTTCAGCCACCACTTGCTTGTGTCGGGGGTGACTTTACGCTGTGGGTATCCGTCATAGTTATCGGCGTAGTCGTTGGAATATGAATATGTGAATGCCAGGCAAGATGACATCATTTGTGTGATGGCTACGATTGCTATTACTATAAGCAGGTTGTAATACTTCATATCGTGTAGGTTAGAGGTTTATTGTTTATTTTGTAAAGATACACCATAGTTTGCGTTGGTGTATATATAAACAATGATAAATAATGTTGTGTAATTAAAAATGTGTGGGCTGTGTGCAAATGTTATTGGCATTCGCTCTTTGTGTAATGATGCGCCGCATGGCATTCATGGAGTGTCTTATCGACTATGATATGTCGGTTGGCCATTTCGGCAATGACTGTCATTTCGTGTGACACGAGTATGATTGTGGAGTGCATGGAAAGTTGTTTGATAATGTCGTATAAGTGGTGCTCGAATGTCTTGTCGATATATGAAAGGGGTTCATCGAGTACCAGTACTTCGGGATTTGAAATAATGGCTCTGCCGAGCAGTGTGCGTTGTAACTGGCCGCCTGACAGTGTGCCTATCGGGCATTGGCGTTTGGCGGTCATTCCCACTGTGTCGAGTGTAGCGTCTATGAGTTTACGTTCGGCCGAGTTGATGCGGTGCAATGGCTTCATGATGCTTGGCAGTCCCATTGCCACCACTTCTTCAACCGTTACGGGAAATCGGCTGTCAATCATGTTTTTCTGTGGCAGATATCCCATGTCAAGACGTTTCACCTGTCGGTTGCCACGGAAAAAATATACATTTCCGCTCGATGGCTTGAGCAGTTGCAGGATTATGCGCAGCATCGTAGTCTTTCCGCCACCATTGGGACCGGTGACAGCTACGAAGTCGCCCCGATTGATGGTCAGCGAAGCATGGTCGATTGCAAGCGTCTGACTGTTGTTATAGGCCATGCATACATTGTCGAGGATGATGATATTTTTAGTTGTTGGCGACTGCATTGGCTATATTGATGATTTCTGTTTCCCAATTATAACTCATCAGGTTGATTTCGACCATCTTTACGCCCAATTCGTTGCCGATGGTTTCAACTTGCCGAGTATCGAATTCTTGTTGGACAAACAGCACTTTGGCTCCGCTTTGGCGTGCCGTGTCGATGTTTTCCTTCAGCTTGTCGATGGGGATTTCTTTGCCCTCATATCCGAGGCTCACTTGGTGCAGGTCGTAATCGCGGGCAAAATAGCTGAGAGAAGGATGCCACACGAGGAAGGTCGCACCGCGTTTAGGAGCAAGTTGTGCTTTGAGGTCAGCGTCGAGTGTTTCGAGTTCCGACTTGAATTTATTGTAATTTGCAGTGTATGTTTTTGCATTGTCAGGGTCGAGTTCAATCACGGCATCAAGCATGTTTTTCGCTATCACAAGGGCATTCTTCACCGAAGTCCACAGGTGTGGGTCGGCTTCGTTGTTGTATTGGTCGTGAGTGTAGTGTGTGCCGTATATCAGATTTATGCCCTTGCTGTTGTTATATACTTTCAGTTCGGGATTGTTAATGCAGGCTTTGACCACTATGGCATCCTCAAAACCTATGTATCCGATACAAAAGTATGCCACGCTGTGTTCGATATTCATCAGGTGCGTCATGCTTGGCTCGTATGCTTCGGGGTTGTTCCCTTCGTTGAGCATACACGACACTTCGAATTTGTCACCGACAATCTTTTCAAGCATAAATTTCTGTGGCATTATGCTCACAGTAATCATGTTTTTGGGTTCTAATTTGTTGTTACAAGCGGTTGGCATTACTGTTGCAAGCGTGATGGCTGCCGATAGTAATAACATGTTAAGTATCTTTTTCATAAATTCTTATGTACCTAATGATGTTTGTTGTGTTGTGGATGAATTTTGTGTCCCTTTCATACATGGTAACTCGTAATACTGAGAATGGATGTCAGGAGTTGTAATTAATTAAACGGAAAATATGTCAATTATTTTTACGAGAAGATACTTTTTTTAAGTAAAACGATAACAACAGCTGAATAATTAACTGTTATTATTTATAGTTTATCTTATTTAATCATTAAATAACATGCATATAAAATTATGGCAGTTCTGAGGATTTGCATATTGCTCATTTTGGGGTTGCAATAGCACAGGACTGCCATAATTTTGTTTCAACCGGTATTTTACATTTTGAGCCGGTTGAGGCTGTCTTCCTTAGAACTTGAATGTCACACCTACGCTGGTTGCAAGCTGGCGATAATCGCCGGTGAGCATATATTTCAATTCGCCGGTGAGAGATATCATGTCGGTGATTGCATATTCAGCTCCTGCACCAAGGTTGGCACCAAATCGGGTATCTGAGCCGGCTGTTTCGTAGTCCCAATTCGATAAGAATATACCGCCCAATGGATATACGTAGAAACTGTTGGCAACATCGAGCATATAGTGCAGGTTTACATCAATATCCCATGTTGCCATATGGTCTTGGCGGAAATAATAGTTGAAAGACGGTTCTAAACGCAATTCATCGGTAAAGCTTATTTGTACTTTTGCACCAAGACCGATTTGGTTCCAATATGAGCCGTGGTCAAGTTGTACACCAATTGCAATGTCGCCGCTGTCGGCACGTGCGATACCAAGTGCCCCAACGATACACATGAGTGATAATAAAAATTTTTTCATAATATATGTCATTAAAGTTTAATAGTGAGTCGTAAATTATATTCAAAGATATAACTTTTAATGTAATATATGAAAAGTTGTATAAAAAAGATGCTTTTTTCGGAAATATGGAACAAGAAATTTGTTTTAAATACACGTTAATGTATAAAAACTGTATAATAAATGCGTTTTTGTTGTCCGCAGTTATGTCCTGAGAATGTTTGAAGGAGGGGTTGCCGGTATTATATTTCCCTTTGGGAAAAGTCGGCAGTCTCCTCTATATTGCTTTTGTATTCTGTGGTCGTGTATTTCTCTTGGTCGTTGGTGCTGCCTTTGTGGCGACGCCGTATTTTTTTGATTTGTTGTTTCATTTTTTCTTCGTCAAACCCTTGTCCGTACACACCATTGACGTTTGCTTGGGTGACAAAGGCATGTGGGTCGATGCTTTTTATGATTCTGAAAATCGATACCGACTCTATTTTCCGGCACATAACCATCAGAATTTTCACATCATGCTTGGTGTACCAACCTGTGCCATGTATAAGTGTGCAACCTCTGTGGGCTTCGCTGATAATGGCATCTGCTATCTCCGACCATTTTTCTGAAAATATGGTGAACTGCACTGCTTGCCGGTTGGTGTTAATCACATAGTCGCATACCGAAGACACTACAAGTAGTATCACGAAACCATACACCATCTTGTCGATGCTGTGAAACAGAACGTAGGAACTTGAAATTATGAATACATCCGTATAGAGTATCATGCGTCCAATGGTTACATTGCTTGACTTCGACACCATTGCTGCAACGATATCGGTGCCTCCGGTGCTGCCATTGTGGACAAATGCCAATCCGACTCCCATTCCGCATAACAGTGATCCGAGAATGACGTTCATGAACACTTGTTGCTTGACGAATGGCTCGGTGAACAGTGGCTGGAACACGCCAAACAGCAAGCTTATCATGGTAATGCCAAAAATTGTACGTATGACAAATGTCTTGCCCACAACGCGCCACGCTATTGCAAGCAATATGCTGTTGAGCGTGAAATTGGAAATGGCCACAGGAATTCCAAACTGGTAATATATCAGTGCGGCGATACCTGCCATGCCTCCCATTACCACTTTTTCGGGTAGTATAAATGCCGTGAAGCCGAATGCATATAAAGCAAGTCCAAAGATTATCATTATATAGTCTTTGAGATTGCCGATTATCTCTTTCTTAAATCTTGACATGATGCGAAATTGTTTTTTGCACTGCGAAATTAAACAATAAGTCTGAAAATATCATACAGAAACATAAAAAATGCATAATTCAGATTTTTCACCACACATCTTTTTACCTAAAAGCAAGCACTCCCGATTTTGGTCATCAGCGTGGAGATAGGGTATGATTCGAAGAAACCATGTGCATTTACCTTGCGACTTTGACACAAACGTGGTGAATATGGTTATTTACCTTATTTCTAAATGGTTACAATTAAATTCCCCTTTTAAAACTGTTTATCAAAATCCGAATCTCCTCGCAAGAGATACTTGGATGACA
>CAYNBZ010000020.1:0-35082 GCA_964395975.1 uncultured Muribaculaceae bacterium
TTGGAGCGAAAAACGGGACTCGAACCCGCGACCCCGACCTTGGCAAGGTCGTGCTCTACCAACTGAGCTATTTTCGCATTTCAGTATTTTCAAGTTTCATGCTCTCCAACCCTCGCTCGGGTTGCGCCATTGGAGCGAAAAACGGGACTCGAACCCGCGACCCCGACCTTGGCAAGGTCGTGCTCTACCAACTGAGCTATTTTCGCATAATGTCAATATCGATTCGCAAACTGCTTGTTTTATTTTGCGTGTGCAAAGTTAAGCCAAAGAGTTCAACCATGCAAATTTTCAGAGTTATTTTTCAAAGCAATGAAAGAAAAATAGAAAGAAAAGATAACATTCATGCTGCAACGCACCACTTTAAAACGCCAATTTCCCTTCTACAAATCCCGCATAAATCAAAGCCGCTGAAATATATATAAAAATTATATTGTACATAAACCTATTGTTACCATCCATCTCACGGGCATTGCGCCAAAGCGAATATATGCCGAATACAACAGCTGCCACAAGAACAGCACTCCACGCATTTCCCTTCTCAAGCAACGACACCTCATATCCGACAACATCCCGCACCCATCCCAACTGCAATGCCACAAACGCCACGACAAACAAAGCAGCAATGACCGCAAACGCATAACCTGCCACTTTCCATATAGTGTGATGATAAGCAAATTGACGCAATATGTAACGGCCTATCAGGGGCATATTGAAAAACATCGAGGCTATGAGCAATATCAGTGTGAGATCGGTGACAAAAAAGAAAAACGGCAAGGAAAACAGGAATATGATTATGGAGTAACGTTGCAAAAGTGTAAGGTCAAGAAAATTTCTGTATATGCGGCGCGGATTCCGCATCACCCAGGGCAACGAAATGATCAAAGGCAACGACCATGGGAAAATGGCAAATACAACATAATTGACAAATATATGTGTCATCGAAAGTGACGCCGGGGAAACGGTAAGTTGTTGGCGTATGTCAAAAATACTCTCTGCTACCTCCTTATTGCCTGTCAACGCATATATCATCATGAATGCGGCACAGCAAGCCAACAACAATGCCAAGGTGATGGCAAAAAACGGTCGAGCCGACCATTTGTGCGAAGCAAGTAAAAACACATATGCCATTAACGCCAATGATATGGGTGCCGTAGCACCTATTTGTACCGTGGCCACCGTCGTCGAAAACACCACAAGCCAAAACATCCGTTTGTCACCTTGACTGTTCAACCAATGGTACAAGCTCATCAATGCAAAAATAAAAAGAGCAGCAGGAACCATCACAACCGATGCATTGAATGTCATGCGCATGACAAGCGCACTCGACAGGAAAATCAGTGATGCAAGAAACGATGAACCATAACGATCAATGTTGCCCCCGAAACGGAACAGGCACAACGTGAGAGCCACAACAGTCAATGCGCCGGGCAGCCGGAGTAAAAACAAATCATCCAACATCGGCAGCAAACCATGCAGCAACAAAGTTAAATGGAGATATGTTTCCACGAATATGTTATTGCCACCCTCGAAAATGTCCGTAATCGGCATTGCATTGTTCGCGCACAAAATACGGGCGAGCATTACCAGCTCCTGCTCACTCGGCGGCATATTTCCGAGAATAGGGAATATGACTACCGCCACAATCATCATTAGAAACACAAGTAGCGCAATGTCTGTGCTTATTTTGTTAGGCATCGCAGTATTTGTAGGTAAATGTTTACTTGAATGTCACAAAACGGTTATAGGCATAATTACACAACGTGTAAACAACCATGCCAATACAAACCGCCAAATACTCGCCAAACGTGTCTGACGGTATGCCAATCAAATCTATTTCAAGGGCTTTCATTGGATTGCGCAAGTATAACACCGTGACAAACTGCAAACCGAAACACACAAGGAAACCCACTATAAAAAGTAACATTTCCTGATATATGCGCTTGTTATGTGACTTAAACACCCACTGCTTGTTCCAAATAAAACTGTTTACCAGACCGGCTATGTAACCTATTACATCGGCGAGCATCAGTTTAAGCCCTATTACCTCATTGCACAAGTATATGACAATGAGAGTTATCAGTGAATTACTGATGCCTACAAGTCCATATTTAAGTAATTGTACCGTGGTGATTTTTGCCTGTTGTTTGTTCATGTATTCCTATCGTAGAGATTATTATTCGGCATAATCATGCAAAATAGGTATCGCCCACTTATGACGTACCGATAAATACCGCAGCAATATCACAGTGGCGGCGCAAGCTATCTGGGCAACTACATCGTCAAGCCTCATAAGCAACATAAGCCAATAGACAATGCCACCCGCAATACACGCAGTAGCATATATTTCCTTGCGGAATATTTGTGGCTCGACATTTATAAATATGTCGCGTAACACACCGCCAAGTGCGCCGGTCATCGTACCCATGAAAATTGCCGTCCACATGGGAAAGCCGAAAATAAGTGTCTTCTGTATGCCGATGACAACAAATAGAGCAAGCCCTATGGTGTCGAAAAGTAAAAACGTCTGATTGAGCCTGACAAGATATTTCTTGAACACAATCACTATGGCAAGCGACAGCCCCGTAACAGCAAGATACCAACCGCTGTTCATCCAAAACGGTGTCGTGTTTAGTAACACATCACGCATCGTTCCTCCGCCTATGGCAGTGACAAGGCCTGCAGAGTATGCACCAAACCAGTCGAAATTCTTTGCAGCAGCAAGCCTTATTCCACTGATGGCAAATGCCATGGTTCCAATTATTTCTATCAAGAGAAGAAACAGGTCGTTCATTTATCTCTACAAAGTTATGCTTTATCGATGTTGTTATAAAACTTGCAATACGGACGCAACCCACATTCATGACATTTTGGCTTCCGCGCCGTACACACATACCGCCCATGCAATATCAGCCAGTGATGTGCCTTTCCCACAAGTTCCTCGGGAATATTACTTACGAGCGTCTTTTCAGTGACAAACGGATTTGGAGAATCATCTGTCAGACCTATCCTGTTTGAAACGCGAAATACATGCGTGTCAACTGCCATGGCTGCCTTGTTGAACACCACCGACAATATCACATTGGCAGTCTTACGTCCCACTCCGGGAATCTTGGTCAGCTCATCGATAGTGCCGGGAACTTCACCGCCATATTTGTCAACCAACGCATTAGCCATGCCAACAAGCGACTTTGCCTTGTTATTGGGAAATGTAACGCTCTTGATGTATTCAAAAATTTTATCGGGTGTAGCTTTCGCCATTGCCTCGGCTGTTGGGTAAGCTTGTAGCAACGCCGGTGTCACCATATTAATACGCTTGTCGGTACACTGCGCCGATAATATCACCGCAACAAGCAATCCGAACGGCGAATCATAATGCAACTCGGTTTCGGCAACCGGCACATTTTCTTTAAACCAATCAATAACCCCTTTGTAACGTTGCTCGGTAGTCATGTCGTTTTTCAAAACGAATGTGCCGTCACCAAGGATAACGACACACGTTTGTTATAGTGGATAATCGATTAATGAACCGATTTGAATTCTTCAAGGAAGCGCACATCGTTTTCTGAGAACATGCGCAAATCCTTAACCCTGTACTTGAGATTGGTGATGCGTTCTATACCCATTCCAAAAGCGAAGCCCGAATATACTTTGCTGTCTATGCCACAAGCCTCAAGCACATTGGGATCGACCATTCCGCAACCAAGGATTTCAACCCAACCGGTATGTTTACAGAAGTTACACCCCTTGCCGCCGCACAAATCGCAAGAAATATCCATCTCTGCCGATGGCTCGGTAAACGGGAAGTAGCTCGGACGCAAACGTATCTTGGTTTCAGGACCGAACATTTCGCGGGCAAAATATAATAACGACTGCTTTAAGTCAACAAATGTTACGTCCTTATCGACATACAAACCTTCTACCTGATGGAAAAAGCAATGTGCACGATAAGAAATTGCTTCATTACGGTAAACACGTCCCGGGCATACAATGCGGATGGGAGGTTGTGTGCGCTCCATCACTCGCGTCTGTACCGACGACGTGTGTGTGCGTAACAATATATCGGGATTCCGTTGGACAAAAAACGTATCTTGCATATCCCGTGCCGGATGATCGGGCGCAAAATTAAGCGACGAGAACACGTGCCAGTCATCCTCCACCTCAGGACCTTCTGCCACCGTGTAACCCAAACGCGAAAAGATGGCAATGATTTCCTCCTTTACAATCGAAAGCGGGTGGCGAGTACCTATTGAATAGGGTGCAGCCGTGCGAGTCAGATCAAGTTCCGAATATGTGTCGGCACTGCTTTCAAATTTGGCTTTAAGAGAATTGATTTTTTCTGTGGCAAGGTTTTTCAACTCGTTGAGCTTTTGCCCCATTTCACGTTTCTGCTCATTAGGAACTGTGCGAAATTCGTTAAACAATTGGCTTATTTCCCCTTTTTTGCTTAAATACTTTATGCGGGCAGCCTCTATATCCTCCATCGAAGAAACTTGCAACGATTCAATGGCTTTTTTCAGTTCTTCTATCTTGTTTAACATCTTTATCTTGATAAATTTGCAAGTGCAAAGATAGCGCAAGTTTATAGCAGAACAAAACAAATTCATTTGTTTTTTATCTTTCACACCAATGCTCTTTTAAAACAACACCTCGACCACCACAATCCCACCCTACCCTATGCTCGCTTCCTCAAAAGTGTTTGAGTTGTGCGTAACGTTACCATGCTAAGCAAACCGTGGGCAATAGTGCCCACGGTAACTTAAATCTTTTGTTTCTTATGAAAAATAGACATAAAAAACGAAGAGTCTGCAAGTGGTCTTTCTGTTATTCAAATATAGAATATTTATTTTGATTAAAAAAATCACTGGTAAATTTTCTGAATTAAAAAATATTTATAGTTATTTTTTGTTAATAGATAAGTGATTATGAAGAGGTCATGATATCTTGGTGTATGAAATCGGTATTACACGACCTCCGTGCTTTCTTTTAAAAATGTATTTGGTGCCAATCATCGGCTTGTTGACTTCGGGAGCGGTTGCTTGTTGGGTGCAGCTGAGGAGCAACATGAGTATTGGTAAGAGCATTTGTTTCATGATTTGTATAAATTACCAGTAGAATAGTTCGACTAACCGACAGTGTTTTTTAGGCGGTTCTACGTCTTCATGTTTTTCATGTTTTTCTTTCTGAAGAAGCAGACTAAACGAGTATGGTTTAACTTCAGGCTCAGTTTTTGGTCCTTTGACATAACGACCAAGTTTCCATTTGAAATTGTCGAGATTGTCGATGAACTTGGATTCATGCTCTTTCAAGAATCCGACTATTTTTTCGGCACATGCTTTTACATCAAATTTGTTTGAATACAAATTATACTTTGCCTCCTCGTGTGTTTCTCTATACATTTGTACCATCAGATGATAGAATTTCTTAAACTCGTCGGGGGTAAGACATTCACCTATATCTCTCGGATACGTTTGAACGTATGGTCTGCCTGAATACATAAACGAATAATTCACTGACAGCATAGCTTTAAATAGAACAATTCTTGGAGGAAGAAGCTCGCTAAATTTGTAGAACTTATCACTTTTAATATCTTCTGACTTTTCTTCATATTTGCTAAGCTCCTTAAACAGTTCAAACATATTCCCACTATTATTCACGTTTATTCCACTCCAAAATTTTATTATGTTAAATGGTAAAGTCGCTACTTCAATCATCGTATTCATCGAATGAAGTAATCTTTTTATCGGCTTCTTTAAACTTTTTTGGTACCTACATTTCAGGTACTGCAATAACTGTTCCATCTGGTTGTTCATATAAATATTGTTTATACTTTATGTCATTTTCAAGGCCAAGCAGAGTTTTGAGGTCTCTTTTGCCAAACCAATCAATAATCTTGCCAATTTTTGCGTCTTTGTCAATTCCAAATGTCTCTTTCAGCCAGCTGGCTGCCTTCCACTGCGGATTGAGTATCTGTTCATCTTCGTAAAGCCAAACCTTTTCACCATTTCTGGTTCTTCCTACGAGTGTGAAATCGGAATGTTCTCCACCTACCCCAAATTGCGTATCTTCAGCTTTTAGTACGTCTTTTGTACCTTCTCGTTTTGCCTTTGCTTGTACTTCTATGGCTTCGTCGGCATCAGGCATCAAACCTTTACCAGTGGACATTGTTCGTGTAAATCCGTAAGTACCATCAGGCTTCTGGTAAATGAGATATCTCGGTACTTCGTCTTGGGGAATGTCTGCCCAGTTGGCGAAATTCTCTAATCGGTACTATCGGTCGTTCCATACATTCCAGTACTCGTCCCACCACTGTGGCTTTCGATTATAGAATGTCGGTGGATTGGAGAATGGATTGGCTGCACGTCCGAGTATGGCAGGGAGTTTCTTCCAGTTTGACTATCCGTAAGATGCAGGAGGCAGCATGTCCATAGTGTATCTTCCGAGATTGAGGAAGTTGTATGCCGTCTTACCGCCTACGTAAGTGCCTGGATTGGCAAAGAAGCTGAGATGCTCGCCGACATACGGCTGAGCCAGTTCTTCGGTGGTCTTGCCAGTGAGTGCTTCAGATGCAGCATCGGATGCCAAACTTGCGCCTGCGCCTACCAACATGGTTGGTGCGGCAACTCTGACAGTAGCCAGAGGATTGACGACAGTCGTAGCCATTCCGAGTGCGGGTAATCCATTTTGCCACATCCAGCCTATTGGTGAATGCGGGTTGGTCAAAACGCGGTCGGCTGTACGTGCAAACTCTGTACGGTCGTCTGCCACGATTTGTGGCTCGGGATCTTGGTAACGTGTGGTGTTGCCAGTGATATAATCGGTAAAACGCTGGAAAAGTCCGAGGATGCTTACCGGATACTGCTTTTCGACAGTGGTGAGCTTTTTCCATGCTTCTTCTTGTGCATCGTCCCATTCGCCTGATGCGTCATAACCTGCCATTCGCAGATAATACTACCTTCGTTCTTTTTCTTTCTCGTCCATAGTTTTTTAGTTTTAATTGGTTAATTGATAAATGATTATCTTAGTCTGATAATAAATCGTATGGTGAAATTACTAATTGATTTTCATCTATGTGTCTTTTTTTCAGTACTTTACTCATTCCAATGATGTTGTACTCTTTGACTTTCTTGGGCTGAGCGAGCGTGATGCCGAATTGCTCTTTGTATATCTCGTAGACGAGTTCGGAGCAGTACATCTTGCCGTTGTTGAACTTGAATGACCAGTCGTATGGCTGTCCGAGGTACTTGTTGTATCGGATTTTGACTGGCTTGTCGATTACACGGCGGCTCTTGACGTGGTTGAACAGTCCACGGTCTTTCCATTGCTCGAATGGTGTGAGTTTAACGGGACCGACTGCTTCCAAGACGTAGAGTCCATCGGCTTTTTCGATGATTATGCCGCAGTGGGTGTAGACCGAGCCTGTCGCCAATGCTATCAGTGGTGACTGCTTGGACGTTGACGTTTGGAACACGATGTCGCCTTCTTTAAGTGTCTGTGAGAAAGTGCATGAAGTGGAAACAAGCACTATCAGAATGAGTGAAATGAACTGTCGCATATCTGTTTGGTTTAACTTGTAAAGATATGAATTTATTTTGAAAATTCAAAGTGGACGGTCATAGTAAATGAGAAAAGCTCGGATTGCTCCGAGCTTTGTTAAATGTAAATTTATACGGGTTTAGCGAAGGAGTAGTTCGCGGAAGTGCTTTTGTTGTTGCAGCTGTTCGGTTGGTGTCCAGCCTTGCGGTGGTGGAAGGAGACGATGACGCTCTTTCCAATTGTTTTTTCGTGCTTCTTCCCACCCTCCATTAAAGGGTCATGGAATGCTGCGTCTAAAGAACCCACAGCAGAGCGTGTGTCCCTACATTTATTAATGTAGGGCACGTGTATGCTTCAAGTGGTTTTGTCTGAAAGTGTGTATTAACAATACCACATTGGAAAGAAACGATCTATAATATCATGTGTGACAAATATTATGCCAGTAAGATAGAATATTGCAAAAAACGGAGCAGCAACCAGCACAACAGCTCCGATTGGCGCGATGATGTAATTACGTTTCTCAATTGCCATGATGAACTTGCTTTTGGAGAGCTTTTCTTCGAGCCAATTTCTGCATTTACTAAGCAGTCGGCATGCCGATATGTTGAACGTGAGAATGACTGCGAACAATACTACGTAAATGAGCACATTGAGTGTTTCGTAAGAGATTCCCATGTAACTTGCAAGTAATTGCAGGTCTTGCATACACATGCCGAATGCATAATCGTTCATATGCGGATAGCGGTCTAATACTTCGAATGTGAAGTTGAGGTATGCAACGAAATAAGCAAGTACAATGCATATTATCACGAAATAGAGCATCTTGGTGAGTGCCAATTTGCATCTGAAGAAGTCCCTGACTGCCACGTAAACCAGTGGAAGAACTGACGCAGTGCATATTGCAGGCCAAAGCCAGCAGCATACGAGTACTGAGACTTGCTTGTAATCAAGTCCGAAGATTAGCCCCACGACATAGAGGCATCCGCATAGAAATGCAAAAATTAGGTTCATTGTTGTTTAATTTTTAATTATGTTTATCTTTTATTTGTCTTTATTAAAAAACTTTTTAACAGCTTTTTTAACTTCGGACATAAAGTCGAAAGTGTCACGATCGGTGGATTTGCGTATATAGACAGCAGGCTGTATTGGAGCTGTAGATGGTACTGTATCGCCGACTATGACAGGAGTACCTCGTGGATACACATCATCGAGTTCGAAGTCCCATATATCTCCCCATCGACCTGAGCCGTCAGGATGCATGGTGTTGATGGCATATGTATTATAGGTAGTTGTCGCATCTCCTACCACATTGTGTACACCTACACCATTCTTTAGTCCGTAAGTGCGTGCCAAGCTTTGCTGGTATCTTCTAAGTGACGGGTCACGGTAAGTGTATGTTGGCTGTCCATTCTCTGCCGATGGCGACTTATAATCGGGATTCACCATGTAAGTGAAGAATATCTGCGGACGTTTGAGATACAGGTTGTTCAAGTCGTAACGTGCACGAGCTGACTGTTGCAGGTATCTCAGCGAGATATTCTGATTTTTGAAGTTATTGTCGAATATCGGTCTTAGCTCTCTGGCTCTTGCCATGCCTTCGGGTGTGTCCAAGTCGAGTTGAACGAATTCATTCAGCAATCTTCTGCGTTCGTCTAATCCCGTAAGACCAGTCCAGCCTTTCTTGACTACTCCCCACGCACGATTATCGGAATCATCGCTATATCCGTAGGGGAATACGTTGTCTATTATAGAATTATCATCCCATGAATACCACGCTCTATCTTGTTGGCTGTCTATCATTGCTTTCTGATATTCTCGTAATGCTGCTTTTGTCTTGGGGCCCATTATACCGTCTATCTCCCCGTCATAGTAGCCAGAATCTTGTAGCTACTGTTGAATTTCTTGAATACTTTCTTTAGTCATAATTTTTAGGTTTAATTGGTTTAACTTGTAAAGATATGAATTTGTTTTGAAAATTCAAAATATAGCACTAGGTGGTGCCTCTGATAATGATTGCTTTCATTGTTTTTGGTTATAAGTAATGGTTACTGCCTTGGCAATGCTAATGTTTCTACTTATGGATTACTAGCATCAAAACTATCCAAATAACAAGAACTACAATAAACGTGGGCATTATATCTGAAGTGCTTCCAGTTGTAAAAAAGACAACTACAGACATCAGCACCGTAAACACGCAGACAGCTGTAATCACAGTGACTTCTTTGGGAATGTTGCGACGCGGCGGCTTATATAGTTTTACTCTAGTCGTGAATGTTAGTATTGAAAAACTTATAGTATAAACAACAATTGAAATTATTGCCCAACACTTGATAACTACAGGCGGAGTTATATCCGTTACATTGATATACACTACAAATGCCAGCATCGCAATCATGCTAACAATACAAATGCCTTTTAGAATGTTACGCCATGTTTTTTTATTTTCGGACATTTTTCGTATTTTTTAAATGTTAATCAGTATACCAAGGTGTTCCCATATGTGTGACCACATATTTGGATATTCAGCCGCAAGCCATTTGCCTATGTAATTGTTGAATCTCTAACAGTTTTATTGGTAAATGTGTAAAAAATAATTTATACGGTATCGTTTTATGTTGAATAAAGCAATAAGTGTGCCACTATGCATTAGTGTAAAGATACTTGTAATTTTTGAAAATTCAAAATGGACGGTCATTCTATCGAGAATGTTATTTTCAGCTCGCTTATCATCTTCTCGCGCACTTTGGTGTCGCCTTTCCAGAATATCATCGGGTTGATTTGGAACTTGCCTGATGAGCCTGAGATGAGGTTGAGTGATTTGAGCGTGGCGAGGTTGTTGGTAATTTTGAAATATGAGGAACTATAAACGATTAATTAAACCCGTTTTGAGTAGAAATTGCATTTTATGTTTACATTTGTCACTTAAATCTGCAAAACAGAATCATGACAAGAAATATTACATACGACCGAGGTGAAGACCTGTTGCAAACCATGCGCGAACGCATCATTGTGCTTGATGGAGCAATGGGCACCATGATACAGCAACAAGGGCTTAACGAAGATGACTTCAGAGGAAAAAAATTTTCCGATTGGCAACAGCCACTTAAAGGCTGCAATGACCTGCTTGTGCTTACCCGTCCAGATGTGATAGAAAACATCCACACGGCATACCTTGATGCCGGTGCCGACATAATAGAAACCAATTCATTCAATGCCAATGCCATATCGCTTGCCGACTATGGACTGGAAAAGTTTGTCGGACAAATAAGCCTGTCGGCAGCACAACTTGCTCGCTCTGTTGCTGATCGTTGGAGTTGTCTACATGGCGGGAAACGACGATGGGTGGCAGGAAGCGTAGGTCCCACCAATCGCAGCTTGTCGATATCGCCATCGGTTGAGAATCCTGCGGAAAGAAACATCACATGGGACGAACTTGTGGCAACTTATACATGCCAAATGATAGGCCTCATCAATGGCGGAGCCGACATGATTCTGATTGAAACAGTTTTCGACACACTCAATGCAAAAGCAGCCTTGTATGCGGCACAAAAGGCAATGAACCACACAGGTATCACCTTACCCGTAATGGTATCGGCTACACTCACCGAGAGCGGTCGCACACTGAGCGGACAAACGCTCGAAGCATTTCTCGCTTCAATAGCCCATGCCCAACCGGCATGTGTGAGCATGAACTGCGGATTTGGAGCAGAAGGGATGCTCGAATGGATTTCCCGTTTGTCGGAAATAGCCCCAATTGCCGTAGGTGCATACCCCAACGCGGGATTACCAAACGAAATGGGAGAGTATGACGAAACACCCGAGCTGATGGCATGCCACATCAAGCCGTTTATAGACAGGCAACTTATCAACATAATAGGTGGTTGCTGCGGATCAACTCCCGAGCATATACGAGCTATAGCACAAATTGCAGCCAACGGCATACCACGACAAATCCGCTGTGGCAAGACACATTTATGCCTGTCGGGGCTGGAAGCGGTAGATATAGTGCCAGAACGGAATTTCATCAACATAGGCGAACGATGTAACGTGGCAGGCAGTCGGAAATTCCTGCGGTTGATTAATGAGGGCAATTACGATGAAGCCTTGTCCGTTGCGCGGAAACAGGTAGAAAACGGAGCACAAATCATAGATGTGAACATGGATGATGCAATGCTCGATGCACAAAAGGAGATGACGCACTTTTTGCGGCTTGTGGCATCTGACCCCGACGTGGCTCGCGTTCCCGTAATGATAGATTCTTCGAAATGGGAAGTAATCGAAGCGGGGCTCAAAGAATTGCAAGGCAAAGGTATAGTCAACTCCATCAGCCTTAAAGACGGAGAGGAAAAGTTTATCGAAAGGGCTAAATACATAAAAGCCATGGGAGCAGCCACAGTGGTAATGGCGTTTGACGAATGCGGACAAGCCGACACTTTCGAGCGAAGAATCGAAATTTGTGAACGTGCATACAAACTACTGACCTCAGAAGCCGACTTCGACCCTGACGACATCATATTTGACCCCAACGTACTTGCAATCGCCACAGGAATTGAAGAACACAACAACTATGCAGCCGACTTCTTGCGCACAGTGGAATGGATCAAATCCAACCTACCAGAAGCAAAAGTCAGCGGAGGTGTGAGCAACCTGTCGTTTTCGTTTCGTGGCAACAATTATGTGCGTGAGGCAATGCACTCGGTATTTTTATACCATGCCATAGCACGTGGACTCGACATGGCCATAGTGAATGCTGCTGCCATGATCCCGTATGAAGATATACCGACAGAACTTCGCAACACGATAGAAGACGTGATTTTCAACCGCTCGTCCGATGCCACCGACCGACTAATAACCATCGCTGCCAAAATAAAGAAAAGCCAAACGGACAATGCCGACAAGACGGATAACGATAACGGAAACTGCAAAACTCATATCACCGCATCGCAAAGATTGGAAAAGATGATTATACGCGGCTCAACCGACGGCATAAATGATGCCACCGAAGCAGCAATGCACGAAATAGGGTCAGCATTTGGCGTAATCGACGGTCCTCTAATGAATGGAATGGACACAGTGGGCGACCTGTTCGGCAAAGGGAAAATGTTCCTGCCGCAGGTGGTAAAAAGTGCACGTTCAATGAAACAGGCGGTGACTTGGCTAAACCCACACATCGAAGCCGAACGCTCAACCGGCGTAGGAGGCAAAGCCGGATGCATGGTAATAGCCACAGTCAAAGGCGACGTCCACGATATTGGCAAGAATATCGTATCGATAGTAATGCGATGCAATGGTTTCAACGTCATAGACCTTGGCGTGATGGTACAGGGTGAAGAAATCATAAAAGCGGCGGTCGACAATAATGCCGATATAGTGGCACTAAGCGGACTTATCACACCATCGCTCGATGAAATGTGCCGCGTAGCACGGCTGATGGAACAGCGAGGACTGAAAATACCCCTGATGGTGGGTGGTGCAACAACATCAGAATTACACACCGCCGTGAAGATTGCCCCCGAATACAGTAGTATTGTCATACACACCCGCGATGCAGCAGCCATGCCGGTAGTAGCCCAACGTCTGCTTGCTCCAGATAAAGACGAATACATAACACAACTGAAAACGAAGCAGGCCGAACTACGACGGCAATATGCTGTGGAAAAAGACTTAATGTCGCTTTCCGAATCTCGCCGCCGCCGTTACAAACCCGACTTTGCCTCTCCCGTACCTGCCAACACAGGAATTTTCGACATTACCATTACCGTTGCCGAGGCCGCAGAATACATCAACTGGAAGCCATTCTTTACTGCTTGGCAACTCACAGGCAACAACACTGAATGCAAAATGCATCAGGTGTCGATCGAGGCTGCAAAGCTGTTGGACGATGCAAAAAAGGCATTGGAATTCTTGGAAAAGGAAGCCAACGATAGCATAAAAGCTCGCATTGGGCTGTGGAAAGCATATTCGAGTGGCGATGACATCATAATCGACGACCGCACGACAATAGCCACACTGCGGCAGCAACACACTGACAGTGGTGGCAAATGCACATTGTCGCTTGCCGACTTCATTGCGCCACAAGACAGCGGCATCGATGATTATATAGGGACATTTGCAGTAACTGTAGGCGAACGCATAGAGCAAGTCATAGAGTTGCTAGAAACCGAGGGCGACGACTATCGGGCACTGTTGTTCCGCACCATAGCCGACCGCCTTGCCGAAGCATCTACCGAATTAATGCACCGGCTTGTCGGCAAGCAATATTGGGGATTCAGTCACGATGACGACAAATGCTGCGGCATCCGGCCTGCCGTTGGTTACCCTTCGCTGCCCGACCAAAGCCTGATTTTCGAAATAGACCAACTTATGTCACTTTCAGACATCGGCATACAACTCACCGAAAATGGTGCCATGTATCCTGCAGCAAGTACCTGCGGATTGATCATTGCAAATCCTCAAGCTCATTATTTCATGGTAGGAGCAATAAGCGACGAACAACGCCTCGATTATGCCGTCCGGCGCAACTATACCACACATGAACTGTCAAAATGGTTAAGGATCTAGCAGTGGAAATATTCTCTTCAAGGCATCTGTTTGTTGCTATTAACAGCAAACAAACGTAATGCCACACTTTACAGCTATAATTTCATGAAAAAAGTTCCATTCGGTAGAGTCCGAATGGAACTTTTTATATCGCAGTCGGATTATACGACTTCTTATTTCACAATCACCTTTGTGGCCTTTTTTCCAACTTTGACTACATACAAACCTTGTGGTACAGATACCTGGCTATCAAGACCCACTACAGGACTTGCGACAAGCTGACCGGCGATGTTGTAAACATACACACGACCTTCGGCTCCTGTGATGTTGATATAGCCGGTAGTACCATAAACCATAACATCATTGTCAGTCAAGCTAATGTTGGCAACCGATGATGACTCTACAGGCTCGGATGTGAAAGTTACATTGATAGGGATATCGGTACCATCGTTATTCCAAACCACATCAATCGCAAAATCTACCACATTGTCATTTGAAATTGTTCCACTAATGGTTACATCGGCAACAATTGCACCCTCCAAGAACTCCATACCTTCTGCCACACCGCTGTAAGTAGTACCATCTTCATCGGCAGTCATGCTTACGTTTTCAACAACGATGTCTCCAAGCTCCATACCTAATACGCTGAAATCTGGCAATGTGAAAGTGCAAGTTCCATCATTGCTGCTCGTTATTTGCACCGAAGTCTCAAGGTTGGTTGCCATTGACATCCCTAACATATCTATGTTCAAGTAACCATCGTAACTGACTGTCTGAGAAATTAAAGCATCACCCTCGGATGTGAAAGTTACATTGATAGGAATTTCGTCACCATCGTTATTCCAAACCACATCAATCGCAAAATCTACCACATTGTCATTTGAAATTGTTCCACTAATGGTTACATCGGCAACAATTGCACCCTCCAAGAACTCCATACCTTCTGCCACACCGCTGTAAGTGGTACCATCTTCATCGGCAGTCATGCTTACGTTTTCAACAACGATGTCACCAAGTGGTAAATTTAATACAATGAAATCGGGCAATGTGAAAGTGCAAGTCTCATCATCGTTATTATCAATTCGTACCTCAGCTTCAAGGTCGGTTGCAATTGATCCACCTAACATTGTGATATCCAATAAACCTGAATAAGTTGAGCTAACGACAGTCTGTGCATTTATCCCAAATGCGCTAACAGCCATCATCAGAATAAAACATGAAGTGTAAAAAATTTTTTTCATAAACAATTGATTTATAGTTTTAGCAGTGCAAAATTAAAACCAACGACAAATATTCAATGTTAAATGACAATTAAAAATAATTAATCTATGCCGATGTTTAAACTTGCATATCAGCATTGCAATATTTCTTACCCTGCATTACATATCCAAAATCTTAGTACCTTTGCATCCGGTAAAATTGATTTTATGCAAAGCATAACGTTGCAAATTCTAATATTTTAGGTTTATATGAAATACAAGGTTTTCTTATTGATTTTATTGGGAATGCTGACAGCATTCGGACCATTCGTCACCGACATGTACCTGCCGGCACTCCCGTCTATGACCTCATACTTCGACACATCGGTATCGATGGTTCAACTTGGTCTGACATTCAGCATGATAGGACTTGCCGTAGGACAATTGCTGATAGGTCCCATAAGCGACAAATTTGGTCGACGTCGGCCATTAATAGCCTCAATGGCCATATTCATAATCTCAACCATTGCTTGTATATTCTCGCCCAACGTGATTTTTTTCACTGCAATGCGGCTGCTCCAAGGCATGGCCGGAGCGGGAGGCATAGTGATTTCGCGTTCGACCGCGACCGATGAATTCAACGGTCGGGAATTAATGAAAATGCTTGCAATCATAGGTGCAATCAATGGTATTGCCCCCATCGCCGCTCCGGTGGTAGGTGGCCTAATGTTGTCGGTGACCAACTGGCGCGGCATCTTCGTTATATTGCTCGTGATAGGCATTGTATTGCTCATCGGCAGCATCATGTTCCGCGAGTCGTTGCAGGTTGAACGCCGCAGCACCGGCAGCATTCTCAAGACCTTTGCCACATTTGGCATCGTGGCTCAAAACCACCGTTTTATGTACTATGTGTTGCAACAAGGATTTGCCCAATTCATTTTATTTGCCAATATCGCTTCATCACCGTTCATAATACAACAGCATTACGGTTTTTCGCCACTTGTGTTCAGCATTTGTTTCGGAGTAAATGCCTTGGCCATAGGTGTGGCATCAGCATTGTCGGTCAAATTCCGCAAACCCGAAGATGCTGTTTCAGTCAGTTGCATGGGAATGCTTGCCATGAGTGCAATTATTGCCACAGTGCTGATACTCGATGGTCCGTTTTGGGCATACGAGGCATCACTGTTCATGCTGATGTTCGTAATGGGGCTTACATTCACTGCCTCTACCACCCTCGCACTGAATAGTGAACGCGAACACGCCGGAACGGCCTCGGCAATGCTCGGGGCTATATGTTTCCTTGCAGGAGGCATCGTGTCACCTCTTGTCGGAATAGGCAACATACTTTATTCCACCGGTATCATTTTCTTGACAGGAGCAATTGCTTCTACCATATTTGCACATTTGGCAAGCAAATATTAGACAAGCCGAAAATCAAATTTGACTATGACCGCCGTGCAAAAAATAGCCAAGTGTTTTTGTTGCATTTCGGTCGTAAAAATTGTATCTTTGCATAAATAAAGATTTCATGTTTTTAACATCCGAAATGAATTTTTTTTGCAAAGGGGCATGGCTGTGCCACATTGTTTTTTTCGTGGATAATCCCTAACAATGATAAAACGATTGTTTACATCGGCATTATTAGCGTTGGCAATCATCATATTGTTGCCTTATGGCACTTTTGCCGCGAGCCAACCGGAGTGGCAGCACATAGATGCAGTCATCGAAACTCCAAGCCTCAATAATCCCGATGAAACCGATGGCATAACAATTTACAGCATCGACCAATCAATCATAGTAAAAACCAATTACAAAGTGGAAGTAAAAGTTTTCACAATCCTCGGACAGCTTGTGTCGCATGGCGAAATCCTTGCAGGCACTTCGGTTCTAAACATAAATTCTCGTGGAATCTATATTGTGAAAATAGACAACATAACACAAAAAGTGGTATTATAAAAAGAATCTTGTAATAAAAAAATATCAACACTATGGAGCAAAATACAAACTTGGATTGGGCAAATCTGCCATTCGGCTACATAAAGACCGACTATAACGTACGTTGCACCTATAAAAATGGAGCATGGGGCGAAATAGAGGTAACCGACTCGGAATACATCAATATACACATAGCCGCAACTTGCTTGCACTATGGACAGGAAATCTTTGAAGGGTTAAAAGCCTTCAAAGGGAAAGACGGCAAAATACGCATCTTCCGCCTTGACGAAAATGCCAAACGTATCCAACGCAGTGCTAATGGCATAATGATGGCTCCAATACCGGTTGAAAAATTCCGCGAGATGGTAGAAAAAGTAGTAAAGCTCAACGAGCGTTTCATTCCACCATATGGCAGCGGATCGTCGCTGTATATCCGCCCCATAGAATTGGGGATGACCGCCCAAGTAGGTGTAAAGCCCGCCACCGACTATCTTTTCATGATCTTTGTCACCCCTGTCGGTCCATATTTTAAAGGGGGCTTCAAGCCTACAAAAGTTGCCGTATATCGTGAATTTGACCGTGCGGCCCCATGCGGAACAGGACGGTGGAAAGTTGGCGGCAATTATGCTGCCAGCCTTAAAGCCGGCGAACTGGCTCACCAAGGCGGCTATTCGGCCGTACTTTACCTCGACCCCAAAGAGAAAAAGTATATCGACGAATGCGGTCCTGCCAACTTCTTTGCAATTAAGGGTAACAAATACATTACACCCAAGTCAAATTCTATACTTCCTTCAATAACCAACATGAGTTTACAGCAGATAGCCAAAGATATGGGACTTGAAGTAGAATGTCGGCCAATGTTACTTGAAGAACTTAACGAGGTGGACGAAGCTGCCGAATGCGGCACAGCTGCTGTAGCTGCACCTATCAGCGAAGTTGATGATATCGATGAAGGTAAAAAATATGTCATAGCAAAAGATGGACAGCCCGGACCTATTACCACTAAGCTATACAACCATTTACGAGCCATTCAACTTGGCGACGTGCCCGACACATACAATTGGGTTACGGTGCTTTAAACATTTAAGCGAGGCAAAACTTCTGAAATAACCAACAGACAAGCATGCTTAACCGCAAGTAAACAAATGCTTGATTGCATATCTATCATAAACCAATATTACGGCCAAGACACAGATGCCTGCCGGCTTTTAATAAAACATAGCCGGCAGGTTGCCTCTCTTGCCATGGAAATAGCCAAAAGCAAGCCCTCGTTGAAAATAGACACCGAATTTGCCTACGAAGCAGCAATGCTACACGACATAGGCATATTTCGCACCAATGCACCAGGCATATACTGCTATGGCACAGAACCGTACATAAAACATGGCATACTCGGACGTGAGCTGCTCGACAGTATAGGGCTGTACCGACACGCCCTCGTGTGCGAGCGACACACCGGTGCCGGAATATCGATTGCCGACATAAGGAAGCAATACTTGCCACTGCCCTTGCGCGATATGTTGCCGATTTCCATAGAGGAGAAACTCGTATGCTATGCCGATAAGTTCTATTCCAAGTCACACCCCGACAGTGCAAGCACTTACGACCGGATACGCAAGAAGCTGCAAAAATATGGTGATGCCACGATGGCTCGCTTCGATGCCCTTCACGAGTTATTCGGCTGACACGCCATACACCTTTTCGTGAATATCGGTCACAGCCTGCTTGAGCATAGAAAGATTCACTTCACCATACGTCATCAACTTTAATTCCAATGCGTTTTTGTCGGGAGCGTATGGCGGTTGCTCATAATAAAATCCATCCCACAACTTCATTCCAAGAGATTCATAAAATCTTATGCGTCTTGAAGCTATCAATGTCGTCGGAGGCTCCACCTCAAGCACGACAGTCGATGCAATATTTTTGATGAAATGTGAAAATACCATATGCCCCACCCCATGTCCCCTCATTTGTTTAATTACGGCAAAATGCTCAATATAGGTTATCTTTTCAAATTGCCAATACGAAATAAACGCCAATAGCAGATCTTCATTATCGTCATCAAATGCACCAAGCACACAAAACGGTACATCGCCACAAGCAAGGAGTGAAATAAAAACAGGAAAATCACGTCGTTCATCGGGAGGAAATGCCGACATATAAAGTTGTTCCAACTGCCATAACGACTTATCGTTATATTTAATAAATCGGTAAAGAATTCCCATAAAATATTTTTTTTGTCTATAAATTTGTGATAAATCAATATTAGTTCGTACCTTTATGCTATAATTAAAACGTATGCACAAGATACGCATTTTTTGCCCGACATACAAGTACTCTCACCATACAGAAGTAAAACTATACAGGGTGGAAACAACGTATCCACATAACTAACCGTAACAAACAGGCAAAGACACTTAATAAATCAAAAAACATCTTTTATTCATGGCAAATTTCCAATTAGACGAATTAGACTGCAAAATATTGAAAATGCTGTCTTCTAATGCACGTAAACCTTATCTTGAAATAGCGCGTGAATGTAACGTTTCGGGAGCAGCCATTCATCAACGTATTCAGAAGCTCTATGGTGTAGGAGTACTAAAAGGTTCTGAATCAGACATCGACCCCGCTTCCGTAGGACTTAACACTTGTGCCTATGTTGGCTTCTTTCTGAGTGACCCCACTCGCTTCGATGAGGTAATAGAACGTCTCAAAGCCATGCCCGAAGTAGTAGAATGCCACTATACCACCGGCAAATACGACATGCTCATAAAGCTGTATGCACGTAACAACGAGCATCTGCTCGAACTTATCCACGACCAACTGCAATCAATAGGTTTCGCCCGCACCGAAACACTTATTTCGTTCAAGCAAGTTTTCAAACGTCAAATACCAGTTTACGACTCTTTAGTTGGAAATGTGTGATTATAGCGAATTGTTGTTTGATGCCGTGCATTGCGCACAAGAAGCAGGAAAAATACACATGTCCTACTTCAGAAAAGGCAATTATGCCATCCAGGCAAAGCACGACAATGAAAGTGACATTGTAACCTCGGCCGACAAAGCTGCCGAGAATTTCATTATAGATTTTGTTCATTCGCATCACCCCTCCCATTCCATCCTCTCGGAAGAATCAGGTGAGGAGGTGCATGATGCACAATACCAGTGGGTGATAGACCCACTCGATGGTACCACCAATTTCAGCGCCGGTCTGCCGCAATTTTGCATATCCATTGGAATCAAGCACAATGCCACTACAGTGGTGGGTGTGGTGTTTGCCCCATACCTCGGTGAAATGTTTCATGCATTAAGAGGAGAAGGAGCTTACCTTAATGGCGAGAGAATTGCTTGCGGCTCAAAAACATCACTCGATCGTTGTGTGGTGACAACGGGCTTTCCCATAGACAAAGACCGCAACCCCGACAATAACCTCGACAACGTTGCCCGCGTCTTGCCTCATGTGCGAGGTATGAGACGCATAGGGTCGGCTGCGATCGACATATCTTATGTTGCCGCAGGATTTCTTGATGCTTATTGGGAACTAAACCTGCATGAATGGGACGTGTGCGCAGGTCTGCTGATTGCCGAAGAAGCCGGTGCCGAATACCATCATTTTCGCCACGACCGTAACATTTCGGTGCTTGTGGCATCACCAACAGTGTCGGCTCTGATTCTTCCATTGCTCTCCGCATCCCCCGCACTTGCAAATCTCACCCCTAATAAGTAAATTTGCTGCAAAAATAAACAGCAGCCTGCGCCACCGACGAGGGTGCATATATACACACATTATTGTCATATATGAAAGAAATTGTATTAAGCGGAATTAGAGCTACCGGGCAGTTGCACATCGGTAACTATTACGGTGCATTGAACAAATTCGTGAAGATGCAAAATGACCCGGACAGCAGATATATCAATTACTTTTTTGTGGCCGACCTACATGCACTGACCACGGCTCCCGATCCGACAACGATGCATGAAAATGTAAAAATGATCCTTGCCGAATATCTCGCTGCCGGACTCGACCCCGAAAAATCGACACTCTTCGTACAAAGCGATGTGCCGGAAATCCCAGAAATGTATCTGTTGCTAAATATGCACGTAGGCATAGGAGAACTGATGCGTACAGCCTCGTTTAAAGACAAAGCTCGCAAGATGTTAGGATTAACCGGCGACAACAACATAGAACAAGAAATCATAGGAGCCAATACCAACAAGCGCGTCAACGCCGGCCTGCTTACATATCCAACGCTGATGGCGGTTGATATTCTTATCCAAAAAGCAACAAAAGTCCCTGTAGGAAAAGACCAGGAACAGCATCTTGAGCTGACTCGCAGATTTGCTCGTCGCTTCAATTCGTTTTACGGTGTGGACTATTTCCCCGAACCAAGTAATTTTGATTTTGGTGGCGAAGCGATAAAGGTACCGGGTCTCGATGGCTCGGGCAAAATGGGCAAGTCGGAAGGGAACTGCATATATTTGCTTGATGATGAAAAAACGTTGCGTAAAAAAGTGATGCGTGCAGTCACTGATGAAGGACCCAAAGAGCCGAATTCTCCAATGTGTGAGCCTGTAAAAAATCTGTTCACACTGCTGAAACTCGTTTCTACGCCCGACAAGGTGCAATATTTCACCGAGGCTTATAACAATTGTTCCATACGCTATGGAGATCTTAAAAAAGAGATTGCCAATGACCTATTGAAAGTAACTACGCCAATACGCGAACGCATTATCGACATACAAAACGATGATGCATATCTTAGGAAGGTGGTTAGGATGGGTGCTGAGAAAGCACGAGAAACAGCGTCAAAGACCCTTCGTGACGTGCGCGAAATTATGGGCATACGTTCTTTCTAACGCAAATATTACCATTTTTTCATGCATACGAAAAGAGTCCGACAATGATGTCGAACTCTTTCTCTTTTTTATTTCCCTACTATTCCGATAAATAGGCTGCAATGCCAATATATCACACAACACGGACAATTCCCTCCAAATGAAGCTCTCCTTCAGACACAAAAAAAGCTGTTTTTCTCACATGGAGGAAAGCAGCCTCAAACTTTTCTTATTCGCTTAGTCAATTACTCAGCAACAACTTCAGCAACGGGGGCAATACTATCTGGACAAACAGTAGTATCACAACAAGCAGTAGTATCAACAGCTTCTACAGCCTCAACAGCAGGAGCTTCCTCTACAGCAGTAGTTGTGGTCGAACCACCGCAAGAGAACAAAGATACGCTAAATACAACAGCGAATAACAAAACTAACTTTTTCATTTCTTTGAAATTTAATAATAAAACAATAATCTATGCTTCAAAAACAATGCAAAGTTACTACTTAATTTTTATTTGCAAATATTTTTTACAAAAAATAGTATTAAAATAAGAAAATATGTGTCTTTCAAAACCATTAGACTATATATTCTCAGATAGTAATAATTAATGCAGCATTGCGATGACAGGCTCAGACTTCGGACACAAACAGCCACTAACTGCAATTCTATAGAAATATAACATTTTTACATGACTCGCACCTGCATTAAAATCGAATCTATTGCACCGATCCGCAATCAACCTGTACGACCTTGTAACTTGCACATATACAATAACTCTTTTGCCACAAATGAAATTTAGTGATTTTTAATGTTTTTCCGACAAAGATAAGGGTTATTTCAGCCGTAAGCATTACCTTTGCATATAAAAAATCACATATCCGAATCATGAACAGTAAAGTAAGAGTGCGTTTTGCACCGTCACCCACAGGGCCATTGCACATAGGTGGCGTTCGCACGGCATTATATAACTATCTATTCGCTCGTCAAAATGGCGGTGACATGATATTGCGCATCGAAGACACCGACTCCAATCGTTTCGTACCCGGAGCCGAAGAATACATCAATGAAGCTCTCGCATGGCTTGGGATAAAAATAGACGAAGGTGTCCGTGAAGGCGGCAAATATGGTCCTTACAAGCAATCACAACGCCGCGACATATACCGCCAATACGTAAAAGAGTTGTGTGACAACGGAAAAGCATATATTGCATACGACACGCCGGAAGAACTCGATGCAAAGCGCAAGGAAATGCCCAATTTCCAATATGACTCATCCACACGCCTGCAAATGCGTAACTCCCTTTCTTTGCCACAAGAGGAAATCGATAGACTGACTGCCACAAACACCCCCTATGTGGTGCGTTTCAAGGTTAATCCCGGACAAGATATCGAAATTGATGACCTGATTCGTGGCAAAGTCGTGATAAACTCATCTATCATAGACGACAAAGTGTTATACAAAAGTGCTGATGACCTGCCTACCTATCACTTGGCCAACATTGTAGATGATCACCTCATGGAAATCACACACGTGATACGTGGTGAAGAATGGTTGCCGTCGGCTCCGTTGCACGTATTGCTATACGAAGCTTTCGGATGGCGCGAAACAATGCCGCAATTTGTCCACCTTCCGTTATTGCTCAAACCCGATGGCAAAGGCAAGCTCAGCAAGCGTGACGGTGACAGGCTGGGATTCCCTGTCTTCCCGCTTGAGTGGCACGACTCAAAATCGGGTGAAACTTCCAACGGATACCGTGAAGCCGGTTACCTGCCCGAAGCTGTAATCAATTTCCTTGCCCTGCTCGGTTGGAATCCCGGTGATGACCGTGAAATAATGTCGATTGACGAACTGATACGCGACTTTTCGTTCTCTCATTGCTCAAAAAGCGGTGCAAAATTCGATTTCGAAAAGGGCAAATGGTTTAATCATGAATATATAATGCAAAAACCAGATACGGAGCTTGCCAACCTGTTCAGACCAATACTCGAAAAGAATGGCATCGACCTTGAGAAATTCAGTGACGAATACATCGCTCGCGTTGTTGGTCTCATAAAGAATCGTGTTTCACTCATTCCGGAATTGTGGGACAATGCACGATTCTTCTTCAGAGTTCCCACCGAATATGCCGATAAAGACATCAAAAAAAGGTGGAAGCCGGGGATGCCGCAAATTATGCAAGAACTTGTCAGTGTACTGGAGAAAGTTCCCGATTTCACATCAAAGCCCTGCGAGGCAGTAGTGCTTGCATGGATTGCCCAAAAAGGTTATCACCTTGGTAACGTGATGAATGCTTTCCGCCTCACAGTGGTTGGCGAATGTAAAGGACCGCATATGTTCGACATAACCGAACTCATCGGTCGAGAAGAAACAATTGCCCGCCTGCATCGCGGCATCAAAACCATAAAATCTGCCGATGCTTAAACGATGCATTGTCGCAATTGCAGCTTGTTGCTTGGTTGCAATTGCACCGGTCATGGCTCAACAACAATTCCGTTGGAGCGTCGATGCAGGGTCGGTATTTGAAAACCGTGAAGGGGACGACTTTTATTCGTCCGACCAAACCATAATATTCACCCGATTGTCGCCAGAAGTCGGCATCTCATTCATGGGAGGGAAGCACAACCTTATGGGTGGAGTATCGTGGTACCAACCGCTGGGAAACGGATGGAACGAATATAAATTATCTCCCACCGTTTACTATCGGTATGACTCGCCCGATTGGCGATTGAGCCTTGGAATGTTTCCTCGCACACAATTAATCGAACAGATGCCAACAGTGCTGATGAGCGACTCGTTACGATACACCGAACCTAACATACGAGGTGCACTCATCCAATATATGCACCAACGGGGATTTTTTGAATTGGCACTCGATTGGCGCAGCCTCCAAACCGAAAAGCAACGTGAAGCGTTCAGTGTATATTTCAACGGCAGGTGGAATCCGGTATGGGCATTTATCGTGGGTGGCAGGTGGCAGGTCAACCATCTCGCCAAAACAAGCAACCCCGGCCCGGACCAAAGTGTCAACGACGACTTATCGATAAATCCCTATATAGGTTTCGACCTTGCACGTTTCACACCGCAACTCGACAGCTTCATGGTGAAAGCGGGACTGATAGTGCAACTTGAACGCGACCGCAGCACAAGCACATGGCACAAGCCTTATGGATTAATGGTCGATGCAACGGTGGAATGGCGTTTCCTCGGAATCGATGAGTATTTATATGTCGGGAAAAACCTATTCCCTCTATACCCTAAATATGGGTCTATACTCAACCAAGGCGATCCAAACTACCAAGCCAAAGTATATAGCCGTACCAATATATATGCCTACATTTTCCGCAACCAATTCTTAAACTTATACGCATCTTTGGATTTCCACTACACGCCCGATGCATTTACATTTTGGCAAAAAATAGCTCTGCGCATATATATAAATGACAAACTTTGGAATGACCATCGCGATAAAGTATCGCACAGTCAATATCTTAGCAAATATTATTAATTAAATAGTCATAGATATTGCAACGTTCCCATTAAATCATGAATTGCTGATGTAATATGTTACATGCCTTTCAACTTGCCGCATAATGCACGGTAATTTCTCGGCATGGCAGCACCACGCATGGCAATCTTCGTGAAATATGAGTTTTGGAGCAACTATTTACATGAACTCAACAAAGCCTCAGTCTATGGCATCCATGTCATTTTCGGGCTCAATCATGCTGAAATTCAAAGAAGCCACCGACTTGAAGTAACCGTTTTTGACGATTTACCCGCTTTTATTCTGCAAAATTTGTAGTTTTTGCTGTTATAATCTCCAGAATTTGTCAAAAAGCGATTTTCGGGCAGATTATTCACTAAATTTTGTATAGCCGAAGCATAATACTACATAAAAAACATGAGAATCGCCATTATTAACGATTCCCATACCTTTTCTTTTACTAACCTTTGTGATTGTGATCCGCTTGGGGCTCGAACCCAAGACCCCATCCTTAAAAGGGATGTGCTCTACCTGCTGAGCTAGCGAATCCTTAAAAGCGATGCAAAGATACTGCTTTTTAGCATAACTGCAAAATTTTTTGCCGCGTTTTTCTTCATAATAAGCAGAAAGGCATCGATTGACACATACAATATATTGACAATTAAATAGATAGACAGCAATATATTTATTCCTTAATTGTTGTTGTCAAAGGAGACACAAATATAAAAATATGGCTTAGGCTGTTTCTATTCAATAGTCACAGAGTATTACACCCCCAAATGAAAGATGCAAATCGCATATTTTTCACATTCTGAAATGCACATACCGGCCATTTCTCATAACAATTAAACAGACTGTAAAAATCCATACAATAGGAGCAAACTGTGTCGCAGGATTTTTAGCATCACCATACATCATTCTGTCGCAACTTATAGTTATTTTACGGCATTTTGAAACAATAATTCAAAAATATGTAGTTTTTTTTTTTGGGGGGGGGGGATTTTTTGCTACATTTGCAATCATTTCATCTTTTAGGCATAGGGGGAAAGTTATTTTTGTGATTCAAAACTAAAGCCAAGCATAAAATGTATGAATTGATCTGACATGAAGGAGACAATTTATTATTTAACTTAATTTTTTTATTATGATGAAGTCTTACTTAAGAAACCACCTTTCAATCAACCGTAGAATAGCCTCGCTTTTGCTGCTTGCGTTGGCTTGCACCGGTGCTTACGCAGATGACGAACCATCAATGCAACTAATCGATTACATCACCGACGATGATGATGTTACTTGGTTGCCTATTTCACAAGCTATCTCATCGAACCACAAATACATCACAGGACCTGCATACAACGGTAGTACAGGAGCCTTGGGAATGTTTGTATTGGATATTGAAACAGGTGATGCAGCCGTAGCCGACGCATATGACTATTACGGTGCTGATATGCGTGCCGTAACCAACGATGGCGTCTCTATCGGTTACAACGGTCCCGGATTGACATTCTCAGTAGACGGAACAACTGTGGAACTTGAAATACCGGACGGGTGCACCGAAACAATACCAAGGGATGCAACAGAAGACTTGAGCATTATCGTAGGTAACTACGTCCTTTCGAGTGGATGGTACACTCAGGCATGTATATGGAGGAATGGCATAATTGAGGAGTTGCCTGTTCCTACAAGCGAAGAAGTGGGCTTCAATGTCAGTGGTAGTTCGGCTATGGCCATATCGGAAGACGGTTCAGTCATCATGGGATACCTTCAAGATGACCTTAGCACCTACCCATTGGTTGTATGGTACATGCAGGAAGATGGTTCATACGTATGCGACCCAATCTGCGAGAATTATTTCTCGAAGTGGGGAGAGGGAGAAGGCAGACCTTACTCCAACTTCAACGGAACAGGCCTGAGCCGCAACGGCAGGTATGTGGCAATTACTGTTTCAACTGTTGACGAGGTTACGACCAGAATGGCACGCTACGACCTCACCACCGGTGAACTGACCGAATATGAGACTGACAACTCAATCGAAGAGTATGCAACGTCATCTGCCATATCAGACAATGGAACGATGATAGGCTATATGGTTACAGGAAGTTACGTCTGGCAGGTAAGAAGTGGTATTATATGGAGCCTCGATGATGAGAGTCCGGTGTTAATAGCCGACAAATACCCGACCCTTGAGGATATGACACTTTTCGACAGTATAGGTTTCAACACTCCATGCGACATCACTCCCGATGGACGCTACATTACCGGCTTTGGAATGGACTCGGATTATAATTACCGAAGTTACGTAATCGACCTCGGAAGCAGCGATGCTACTGATAGTGGTGACGAAGAAGGCGAAGGCTCTTCAATCAACACTGTATCTGCGTCAGAACCCACAGTAACATCTGCTAACGGTACAATTTACATCAATGGCGTTGATGGCAATGCAACAGCTACAATCACCAGCTTAAATGGTAGCGTACTCAAAGCAGGTAAAATCAACAACTCTGGCAATTACAGCGTAGGTAGCGGTGCTTACATTATCAATGTACAGAATGGCAACAATTCATATACCTACAAGGTTATTGTAAAATAGTCCCCTTTCTTACACAAGCCTAATAAAAGGACTACATGCCTCGCCCCTTATGTGGGAACGATGGCATGTAGTCCTTTTTTACGCAAACATTAAAACCGGCGGCGGCGACGCAAATAATAGTCAATAACAATATCACAATCGCTCCCTGTGGCTACACCAAGTAGATTTACAGCGGGGAACGTGGTATATTGCCGTTTCATTTTGCGATAGTCGCCATGCGCCTTAAGCACAGCCAAAGCATTACCCAATTGCAATGTCGCTAAAAACATCATGAATGCAAGGGCATCATACAACCTGCGGATGAACAAAGCCTTGCGGCTTTCCGACCTTGGCATGTTCTTATACATAAGCAGCAAATTGTTGCGGAAATTAAGATAGGTCTTGCGCGGATTGCCAGCCGGCAGGCTGCCACCACCCAGATGATAAACTGCGCTCTGTGGCACCACTACCACACGGCCACCGTCCAAATGCATACGCCAACACAAATCAATTTCTTCCATGTGGGCAAAAAATCGGCTGTCAAGCCCACCAAGCCTTAAATAGCTATCAGTGCGCACAAACATCGCTGCTCCGGAAGCCCAAAACACATTGGCAACAGAAGTGTCATATTGTCCCACGTCTTCTTCTATGCTGTCGAATATCCGACCGCGGCAATAAGGATACCCGTGGCAATCGAGAAATCCGCCGGCAGCTCCTGCATATTCGAAACGGCTCTTGTCGTTATACGACAATATCTTTGGTTGGCAAGCCATTACATCTTCATGCGCCTGCATGTATTCTATGACAGGTTCGAGCCAACAGGGAGTTACTTCGACATCGCTGTTGAGCAATACGGCAAATTTGTACCGCCGTAACATGTCGATAGCCTTGTTATATCCCCCGGCATACCCATAATTTTTCTTAAAAGGCAGCACACTCACTGTCGGGAAACGGTCGGCAAGCAGTTGCAACGAGTCATCAGTACTGCCATTGTCGGCTACAACCACATCGGCAAGTTCGGAATTGCTATATCGGCACACCGAGGGCAGGAATTGTTCCATCAACCGTGCACCATTCCAGTTCATTATGACCACTGCCACGCATTTTTGGCTACTCTCACTCATACTGTGTTTCAGAATCATCAATTCGGTTTTACCTTTTTCTTCCATCTGTTGTTGGTCCACAACCACAATGCCGGACACTCACGTATCTGCATTCCAACACATAAAACATGCCGAATGGCATCAATGCCAACAGATGCAACAGGCCATCGAGCGGCAAATACAGAAACTTGCTCCAATCTGTTTTCCTCATGGCAACACTGTTCCGCTAATAGTTTCCACATCATTCCCAAAAGCATCAAGACCGACCATTACCACACAATTGGCAAGTTTTTCGTCATACGGCACTTCCACCCTAATGTAATTATCGGTAAACCCGTGCATCATGGCATTACCCTTGGTTCTGTGTTCCAACAATACCAGCCGTCTGCTGCCGATAAAACGAGTCTCAAACTGTCGCAATTTGTCGTCGGAAAGTTGCAGCATCTGCGCAACCCGTTCTTCACGTTCATGCTTTGGCACGACATAATCGATGCGAAGAGCAGCCGTAGCAGGGCGTTCCGAATAAGGGAACACATGCAACCGTGAAACATCGAGCGAAGCCACGAAACGCCACGACTGCTCAAACAGCTCGATCGTTTCGCCCCGTGCTCCGACTATCACATCGACACCAATAAAGGCATCGGGCAACACAGAGCGTATCTTCTCTATCTTGTGCGCATACAAGGCAGTGTCGTAATGGCGATGCATCAATCTAAGCACTTCGTCGCTACCACTCTGCAACGGTATATGGAAGTGCGGCATGAAACGCCGTGATGCCGCTACCGCCTCTATAATCTCATCATGAAGTAAGTCGGGCTCGATAGACGAAATGCGGTAACGCTCTATACCATCCACATCATCGAGAGCCTTCACCAAGTCGATAAATTTCTCACCTGTATTCTTGCCGAAATCACCTATATTTACACCGGTAAGCACTATTTCTTTTCCACCTTCGGCAGCCACCTCCCGAGCTTGCGCCACAAGTTGACCGATTGTCCCGCTACGGCTACGTCCGCGCGCAAACGGGATTGTACAATAAGTACAAAAATAATCGCAGCCATCCTGCACTTTGAGGAAATAACGTGTGCGGTCGCCATGCGAACACGAAGGATTGAAAACAGTCATACGACGAAAATCCTGCTGCACATCGACCCGCTGCATACGTTCGCACTTCCACTGCTCGATATGATCGATGAGCAGACTTTTCTTATCATTGCCCAGCACAATGTCAACACCGTCAATCCCTGCGACATCGCCGCCTTTCAACTGCGCGTAGCATCCGGTCACAATCACCAACGCATCCGGATTCTCCTTGACAATCTTACGGATGGCCTGACGGCACTTTTTATCGGCAAGTTCAGTGACGCTACACGTATTAACGACACATATATCAGGAAGTTCTCCTTGAGCCGCCCTACGTATGCCATGCTTTGCAAGCAACTGCTCCATCGTGGCACTTTCCGAAAAATTGAGCTTGCACCCGAGTGTATGGAACTGTGCTGTGTATAGACCGCTTATCGACTTATCAATCATCTATCTTAACAGGTTTTTCAATTGCAAAAATACTCTATTTTCGGCAATATACGAAACAGCACCGTGCTTTTGCAATTTTATGTAAGAGTATTTGGAGCATAGTTGGTAATTTATGACTAACTTCGCAATCTGAAAAGAAAGGAGCGTGATGAGCAAAAGAATTTTCCTGTCGTTCCCCCATCTTGGCGGACACGAAATGCAGTACATCGAAAAAGCGTTCAAAGATAGTTGGGTGGTACCGCTCGGGCCCAATGTCGATCACTTCGAGCAACAACTTTGTCGATATTTGGATTGCAATAACGTGGTCGCCTTGAGTGCAGGCACAGCTGCCTTGCACACAGGACTTGTGATGCTCGGCGTAGGGCAAGGCGATGAAGTGATATGCCAGTCGTTCACATTCTCGGCAAGTGCCAACCCCGTAATGTATCAGGGCGCTACTCCCGTATTTGTCGATAGTGAACCCGACACATGGAACATGTCGCCTGAAGTACTTGAAGAAGCCATAATTGACCGCCATCGCGTTACGGGCAAGATGCCCAAGGCCATTGTGGTAGTACATCTTTACGGGATGCCGGCAAAAATGAATGAAATATGCAAAATTGCCGACCGATATGGCATCCCCATCCTTGAAGATGCCGCAGAGGCACTCGGCTCGGAATATCATGGACGCAGGTGTGGCACTTTCGGACAATACGGTGCACTGAGCTTTAACGGCAACAAGGTAATAACCACCTCGGGTGGCGGAGCACTGATTTGCCCTTCTGCCGAAGCTGCCAACCGTGTGAAATTTCTTGCCACCCAAGCCCGCGAACCCAAGCCTTATTACTATCACAAAGTCATAGGCTATAACTACCGACTAAGCAATATATCCGCCGGCATTGGCTGCGGACAGATGGAAGTATTGCCCGAACGTGTGGAAAGACGGCGGCAAATACACAGGCTTTATGCCGAGCACTTCAAGGATATGCCTGAAATAACCGTACACGAAAACCCGTCGCCGGAAGTAAATTCAAACTTCTGGCTAACCACGATACTTTTCGATGAAAAACTCGGTTTTTCACCCGAAGATTTGCGGCAGTACCTCGATAAGTTCAACATCGAGTCTCGCTGGTTGTGGCGACCAATGAACATGCAACCCGTATATGCCAATGCCCCATACTATGGCGACGGCACGGCCAAACGGCTGTATGACCGCGGATTATGCCTCCCAAGCGGCAGCATACTCACCGACAATGAAATATCGGCTGTTGCCGAAGCAATAAAAGCATTTGTAATCTCAAAACGATAACCCCTGTAAGAGTGCGCACATATTATGGCGAAAAAGCATATCGACTATTTGCAATACGCTTTCATACTCGACCTCGATGATACCCTTTACAAGGAAATCGACTTCGTTCATTCGGCATTTTGCCATATCGACAGGCTGCTTGTTGCCGACTATGGCTTCCCTGCCGGCAAAGCACGCCGCATATTGCTTGAAGCCCTTGTCGATGACAAGAACTCATTTGACGAACTCAATGCCAACCTGAAAATGGCCGGCATAGAAATACCCAATGCCATAAAATGGATGGTCGATGAATACCGATACCATATACCACAAATATACCTGCCCGATGACTCTTATGAATTTCTGTCGCAACTCGAAGAGCGAGAAATAGAAATGTTCATTATCACCGATGGCAGGTCAGTAACACAACGCAACAAGATACGTGCCCTCGGACTTGACAATTTCATCCCGCCCGAGAACATATTTATCAGCGAGGAAATCGGGAAAAACAAAATCAACCCGCTGTCATTCGAGAGAATCATGAAACGATATACCGATGCAGGAATATACATGATGAATTTCGTGTTTGTAGGCGACAATCCGGGAAAAGACTTCGTAGTGGCCAATTCATACAATTGTCCCACCGTAATGCTTGCCGATGACGGCAGCAATATCCACCGGCAAGACATACGGGTACCAAGCGACTATGAGCCGCGATTCAAGGTAAAGTCCCTACAACAAATACTAAGGCTCCTCGACAAAGGCTCGTTCGCCTCGGCATGAATTAAAACTCATGTTCTGACACACCCCCCCACCAACCGACAAACCACACCCTCTATACATCGCGACAAAGCACGGCTCTGTTGCGATTTTTTAAATGATTATTTGTTGGCAATATGAGTTTTTTTTGCGAAATTTGCAACAAACATAATGTGGATTATTATAACCTTTTAACATAACAATCTATGACAAAAAAGAGCGCATTACAAAAGGCTCGTGCTGCCTACCAACCCAAGTTGCCCTCGGCACTGTGGGGCGCAGTGAAAGCCGTAGAAGGTGAGCCAACACAGTCGGTAGCCGACCAAGAAGAAATAAAGGCATTGTTCCCCAACACTTACGGGTTGCCGGAGTTGACTTTCGAAAAAGACCCCAAGCCGGCGAAGGCAACAACACCTTTCAACGTAGGTGTAATTCTTTCGGGCGGACAGGCTCCGGGCGGACACAACGTAATCAGCGGCTTATTCGACGGCATCAAATCCATAAACAAGGAGTGCCGCCTCTATGGCTTCCTTATGGGACCGGGCGGACTTGTTGACCACCAGTATGTAGAACTCACATCGAGCATCATCGATGAGTACCGCAATACGGGTGGTTTTGATATTATAGGGTCGGGTCGTACAAAGCTCGAAGAAGTTGAACAATTTGAAAAAGGGCTTGAAATCCTTCACGAACTCAACATCAAAGCACTCGTAATCATCGGCGGTGATGACTCAAATACCAATGCCTGCATACTTGCCGAATATTATAAGGCACACAATGCGGGAGTACAAGTAATCGGTTGCCCCAAGACCATCGATGGTGACCTGAAGAACGATATGATTGAAACATCTTTCGGCTTCGACACTGCCACCAAGGTGTATTCAGAAGTTATCGGCAACATACAACGTGATTGCAATTCGGCAAAAAAATATTGGCACTTCATTAAATTGATGGGACGCTCGGCATCGCACATCGCATTGGAATGCGCATTGCAAGTACAGCCCAACTACTGCATAATCAGCGAAGAAGTGGAAGCCAAGAACCAGACTCTTGACGACATAGTAAGCGGCATTGCTGCCGTGGTGGCCAAACGTGCTGAAAATGGCGACAACTATGGTACCGTACTTATTCCTGAGGGACTTATAGAGTTTATCCCTGCAATGAAAGCACTTATTGCCGAACTCAACGACCTGCTCGCACGTACTCCCGACTTTGCAAGCAAGAATGAAGACGAACAACGCAATTTCGTAATATCCAGCCTAAGTGCCGACAATGCCAAGATATTTGAAAGCCTGCCTAAGGGAGTAGCCCGTCAGCTGACACTCGACCGCGATCCTCACGGCAATGTACAAGTATCGCTCATCGAAACCGAAAAGCTCCTTAGTGAGATGGTGGGCAAGAAATTGGCCGAAATGAAAGAAGCCGGAAAATATGTCGGTAAATTTGCTGCACAACATCACTTCTTTGGTTATGAGGGTCGTTGCGCCGATCCGTCAAACTTCGATGCCGATTACTGCTATGCTCTCGGTTACAATGCAGCACAACTCATCAACTGCGGTGCAACGGGCTACATGTCATCGGTACGTAACCTCACCAAGCCGTCGGTTCAATGGGTGGCAGGTGGCATACCTATCACAATGATGATGAATATGGAACGCCGTAACGGCAAGATGAAACCGGTTATCCAAAAAGCTCTCGTCGATCTCAACGGCAAGCCATTCCAGACATTCGTTGAGCATCGTGATGAATGGGCTTTGAACACTTGCTATATGTACCCTGGTCCGATTCAATACTTCGGTCCTGCCGAAGTGTGCGACCAGCCGTCACGCACCTTATATTACGAACAAGGCGGGAAATAACACTCACACAACATTCAAGCGTGTGGTAAAATCACGCACATGAGCGACTGAATCATTGTGCCACCGGTTTGATTCCCCGAATCTCTTTAAATACAGAGAGCTCCAGCAATGTAGCTCTCTTTTTTATTGCTTTTACCCCCGTTTTATAACTGTTTTAACTGGTTTAATTACAATAAAGTAGTTTGTCACAAGTCCAAAGTACTTAGCAACATTCAGTAAATATGGAATTTAAAAACATGACACACAGGAAAAACAGAAGTGGCTGCGCGATAGGCACAGCCACTTTTTCCGTGTAGGGCACGCCCCAGGCAGTAGATGCCTTGCGTGTGTCGGTGGAGAGTTACTTCACCATCACCTTGACAGTGCTGCCATCGGCCTTCTTCACTATGTTGACACCCTTCACAGGTGAGCCTATGCGAATGCCGTCGAGCGTGTAGCGCGCTACCTCGGTGTCATCACCGTCGACA